>CANJUS010000012.1:0-10977 GCA_947477505.1 Comamonadaceae bacterium
AGGTCTGGGACCGGCGCATCCCATGAGCCCGCGCTCCAGTAAGCTAGTGACCTGCCCATGAACCACCCCTTGCGCCCCGGCCTCGTCGTTTTGCACAGCAACCAGCTGGAGATGCTGTTCGAGTTGGTCTTGCGCGTGATGCAGCAGCACCCCTTGGCCCCGTTGCAGGCCGAGCACATCCTGGTGCAAAGCAACGGCATGAAGCACTGGTTGGAGTTGCAACTGGCCAGCCCACACGGCCTGGGCATTTGTGCCGCCACCCGAATGGATTTGCCGTCGGCCGCTTTGTGGAAGATGTACCGACAAGTGCTGGGTGCCGAACGGGTCAGCGAACACATGCCCTTGGACAAAGACGCCTTGTGCTGGCGACTTTTGCGGCTGTTCTCCGAGGGTTTGACCGACCCGGTTTACGCCCCCCTGCACCGCTATTTGCAGCCACCAGCAGATGACGCCAACCCACAGGCCGCGTCGGCACGCAAGGCCTATCAATTGGCGCTGCAAGTGGCCGATGTGTTTGACGGCTACCAAAACCACCGCGCCGACTGGCTGCAAGATTGGGCCGCAGGCAAAGACCACGTCCGTGGGCTTCGCAACCAAGTGCAAGCCTTGCCGCAGGCCCACCTTTGGCAACCGGCTTTGTGGCGCTGCTTGTTACAAGATGTGCAACAAGACAAGCTTGCCGTGCCTGCGCCACATGGTCAAGCGTTGTTCTCGCGTGCCCAGGTGCACCAAGCGTTCATGCAAGCCATGGCCCAACCGCCCCAAAGCGCTGCTGGCTTGCCCCCCAGGGTGGTGGTGTTTGGCATCTCTTCCTTGCCCATGTCCACGCTGGAAGCTTTGGCAGCGCTGGCCCAGGTGTCGCAAGTGGTGGTGGCCGTCACCAACCCGTGCGAAATGTATTGGGGTGATGTGCGACCGCAGCGCGACCGCGCCCCTTGGGGTTTGAGTTCAGCGGCCACGCGCTTTGCGGCGCCGCGCTGGCAGGCGCAGGTCCAAGCCGCGCAACAAGATCTGGCAGAACCAGCGCCAGCACCCGAAGCCGCGCAGGAATCGGCACATGGCCACCCCTTGTTGGCCGCTTGGGGCCAGCAGGTGCGCGATCAACTCCATTTGATCGATGTGTTTGACGCCCATCCCCAGTCCCACACGCCGGCCTTTGTCGACCCCGCCGAACCCGCACCGGCCAGCCAACTCCATCAGTTGCAGTCAGACATTTTGAAGTTGCGCCCGGCTTCGGAAACACGTCACCATCGCAAACTCAACGATGCCAGCATTCAATGGGTCCAATGCCACAGCGCCCAGCGCGAGGTCGAGGTGCTGCACGACCAGGTGCTGGGCTGGCTCAAGAACGACCCGAGCATGACCGCGCGCGACATCATGGTGATGGTGCCCGACATGCAGCACTTTGCCCCGCACATCCATGCCGTATTTGGGCGCACCGCGGCGGGCCATGCGAGACATTTGCCGTATTCGGTGGCCGATCAAAGCGTCACCGCACATGCTTGGGTGCAGGCCATCGACCAATTGATGCAATGGCCCCAATGGCGGTTGAGCCTGGTCGATTGGCAGGCCTTGTTTGAAATCGAAGCCATCCGCGAAGCCTTTGGATTGCGCAGCGACGACATCGCCACCTTGACCGGATGGCTGCACGCGTCGGGCGTGCGCTGGGGCATGGATGGCCCGCACCGGGCCCAATGGGGCATCACACCAGAACAAGCCGACGGCGAGCACAACACCTGGGCTTTTGGCCTGCGCCGCTTGCTGTTGGGCTACGCCAGTGGCACTGACCCTGCCAGCGACCCGCTGGGCCAAGCATGGGGGCACACCGTGCCCACCCCAGGCGTGGGTGGCTTGGATGCAGCGTTGATCAGCCGGCTGCTCGATTGGCTGCAAGCCATGACCGATTGGGCCGACACCGTGCGCCAACCGCACACACCTGCTCAGTGGCAAGCGGTGCTGGTGCAATTGCTCAAGCGTTTTTTCAAGCCCACCCAGGAAGCAGAAGAACGCATGCTCGAGCGCTTGCATGCCGGCCTGATTGACTGGGTGCAACTGTGCGCGCAAGCGCGTTTGGACAGCCCTGTGCCCGCCGTGGTGGTGCGCGAACATTGGCTGCAAAACGTCTCAGCGCCCGCTTTGCATCAACGCTTTTTAGGCGATGGGGTGCAATTTGCCAGCCTCATGCCCATGCGCTCGGTGCCGTTTCGGGTGATCGCATTGCTGGGCATGAACGATGGCGACTACCCACGCGTGCGTGCCCCACGCGACTTTGACCTGTTGAGCAACCCGGCATGGCGGCGCATGGGTGACCGTTCGCGCCGCGATGACGACCGCTACCTGTTCCTGGAAGCTTTGTTGTCTGCGCGTGAACGGCTCTATATCAGTTGGCAGGGTTGGCGCACCCACGATCACCAGAGCCTGCCCCCCTCGGTGCTGGTGGGGCAGTTGCGCGACCACTTGAGCCAAACCTGGGACAGCCCAGCGCCCGTCCAAGAAATGCCGCTGCACGCGTTCTCGCCGCGCTACTTTCAACCAGGCGGCACGCTGGACACTTTTGATGACGACTGGGCCTTGGCGGCCCAGTCCCAGCTCAGCGGCCAGGTGTTGTCTGACCCTGACACGGCGGCATTGATCGACGCAAGACCATTGGCACAAGCCAGTGCCATTGACACCCCACCTGCCGAGCATGCCTTGGCGCGCTGGCATGGGATGCTGCGCCAACCTTTGTCGGTGTATTACCAAGACCGGCTGCGCATTTATTTCGATGCGCCCAATGTGGAACTCGACAGCGATGAAAGTTTTGGCCTGACTTCATTGCAACGGCACCAAGCCTTGTCCACCTTGTTGCACAGCCCCAGTGGCGCTGCGCAAGGTTTGCACGACAGTGGGTTGCTGCCCTTGGCGGGGTTTGGCGACATCGCCATCGGCGAATTACAAGACCAGTTGTGCCACTTGCGCGAACACACCGACCACTTGCGCGCCTTGCATCCATTGCCATGGTCCACTCCCGAGGTGGACATCGACTTGGGTGAATGCGGCCCGCTGCGCGGTGAATTGGACCCGCAAGAGTGGTGGTGTGACGCCAACGGCCAGGTCTTGCACATTGAGTACAGCCCATCCAAACTGCTGCGCAACACCACAGCCAAAGAAGCCTTGCGTGCGCGCTTGCACAAGCTCACGCGCAGTTGGTTGCAGCACCTGGTGGTGTGCGCCAGCGGCACCACCACCACCAGCGTGGTGGCGGGCATGGATGCCTTGGCCTGCTGGACCAGCCTGCCCCCAGCGCAGGCCCTCGGCTTGCTGCAAGCCCTGGGCGCGCTTTACCACCAGGCTTGGCAAATGCCATTGCCACTGGCCTGCCAAACGGCTGGTGAATGGCTGGCCACGATGCGGACATTTGCCCCCGGTGATGAACACGCCGTGACCGCAGCCAATCGCAAAGCCCGTGCGGTTTTTGAAGACCATGTGGGCACGGGCCAGCGTTGGCCCGGTGAGCACCGACAAAGCCCCGTCCTGCGACGCCACTGGGCGCAATTTGAGCCTTTGCAAGCGCAATTGCCACTGTGGAGCGAGCGCATGTATGGCCCCTTGCTCGACCACCTGGTGTTGACGCGCCACAGCCCGCAGGACAAAGCATGAGCGGCCAGGCCATCTTGAACCCCCTGACGCTGCCGCTGATGGGCCGCCAAGTGATCGAGGCCAGTGCAGGCACAGGCAAAACCTGGACCTTGAGTGCTTTGTACCTGCGCTTGGTGTTGGGTTTGCGTGAGCCCCTGGCTGGCCCCATCGCCACCTTGGGCGAACCCTTGATGCCGCCCCAGATTTTGGTCATGACCTTCACCGAAGCGGCCACCGCTGAACTGCGCGAGCGCATTCGCCAACGTCTGGGACAGGCGGCGCGCGCATTTGCGCCTGGCCAAGCCGCTGTCGACCCTTTTCTAACGGCAATGCGCGAAGGCATTGACCCGAGCTTGCACCCCCTGTGCGTGCATCGTTTGGCCAACGCCGCACAGTGGATGGACGAGGCCGCCATCCACACCATCCACGGCTGGAGCCTGCGCATGCTGCGGGAACACGCTTTTGACAGCCAAAGCCTGTTTGAACAGACCCGCCTAGAGGATGTCACCGGGCTGCAACGCCAAACCGTGCAAGACCATTGGCGAACCTGGTTTTACCCCCTGAGCGGCACAGATGCACAGTGGATACACACCGAAGTGGCCGCCAACCCCGATGCGTTGCTCACCCAACTGCAACCACGCTGGCGCCACATGGAGCGAGACCCCCTGAACTTGACCCAAGCACTGGCTTGGGCAGCACTCACACCGTCGGCCATTTGCGCCCAGCGCTTGGCCTGGGCGCAGCAACTCGGCGCTCAACAAGACGCGTTGCGCCAAGCATGGGACGACACGGCCACCACGGCCTTGCAACAGGCCGCAGACCACAAACAACTGAATTTGCGCACTTACTCCAGCGCCCATTTGCCACGCTGGCTGGCCCAAATGCAAGCATGGCGCAATGGTGCTGACATCGCCCCTGCGGTACTCGCGCGGTTTTCCCGCAGCACGTTGATGGCGCAAAAATGGGTTGATGCGCCCCAGGGATCGGTGTTTGAGCAGATCGACCTTTATTTGGCCAACGCTGCACAAGGGGCGGCTTTTGTGGCGCAACTGCTCGACCACGCCGCCAGTGGCTGCTGGCAGGCCATGCAGGCGGGCAAAGCCCACAGCGCTCAATTTGATTTTTCGGATTTACTGCAACGCCTGCACAAGGCCTTGCTGCAAGACGATGGTGGCATGGCCCAGGCCGTGCGCGCCCAATACCCGGTGGCCTTGGTGGACGAATTCCAAGACACCGACCCCTGGCAATACGGCAGCTTGCACCGCATTTATGCCGCCCAAGCCCAAGTGTGTTGGGTCATGATTGGCGACCCCAAGCAAGCCATCTACAGTTTTCGGGGTGCCGATTTAAAAACTTATTTGCAGGCACGCGGCGATGCCGTGCAAGAAAACCCCCACGCCCTGCATGTGCTGTCGCACAACCACCGCTCCACCCCCGCATTGGTGAATGCGATCAACCATGTTTTTGGTCAACATCCCAAACCCTTTGGGCAACTCGATTTCCAAGCGGTGTTGCCCGCACGCCAAGACAGCCTTGCAGCAACGCCAGGCCGCGCGCAAAGCACAGGTTTGTCGGTGTGGGTGGTGCACGACCCACAGGCAAACAAAGACGCTTTGGACAAAGGCCGTTTTGAAAGCCTGATGGCCCAAGCTGCGGCCGAACACATTGCGCAATCTTTGCAAACCCAAAGCGTCCAAGCAGGACAAATTGCGGTGCTGGTGCGTGGCCAACAACACCACCGCTTGATGCGCCAAGCGCTGCGCCAGCGGGGTGTCGCCTGCGTTTATTTGTCTGAGCGCGACAGCGTCTACCAAAGCGATGAGGCCTTGGACCTGTGGCATTGGCTGCATGCCTTGAGCGAGCCGCGCAACACCGCGCGCCTGCGCTCGGCCTTGGCCACCCGTCTTTGGGGCTTGGCGGCAGAAGCACTGCCCATGGCTTTGGCCGATGGGGCAGTGCTGGACGCCTGGCAATCGCTGGCCCACGGGTGGCACCAAACCTGGCAGCGCGCTGGCGTCTTGCCCATGATGCAACAGTGGTTGCACGAGCGTTCTGGCATGGGCAGCAGCTTGGCCCAACGGTTGCTCGCACAAGCCGATGGCGAGCGGCGTATCCACAACCTATTGCACTTGGGTGAGTTGCTGCAGCATGCCGGCGCACGTTTGAGCGGTTGTGTGGCCCTGGTGCGTTTTTTGGGCGAACAAATTCAATCTGACTCACCGCCACTGGAGTCGGCCCACATGCGGCTCGAGTCCGATGCCCAACGGGTGCAAATCATCACTTATCACAAGAGCAAAGGCCTGGAGTTCCCTTGGGTGTGGGTGCCTTTTTTGTCCAGTTTTGGCAAGCCCTCGGAGACGGCCACAGCCAAAGGCGCGGGGGAGGAAGCAGATACACAAACCGACGCCGATGAAACCGAAGTGGGCAGTGACGAGGACATGCGTTTGATCTATGTGGCCCTGACCCGCGCGCGCGAAGCCGCTTGGGTGGGCATGGGCCAAGTCAGTGGCGAGTTGCGTGAAGCCTCGGCCAAAGGCCCCTTGCTGCGGTCCGCGCCATGCGAATTGCTGCAACGCGAAACCAAGCAAGACCTGATGGGTCGATTGCAATCGGTTTGGGGCACCTGCCCAGATATCTCGATCACTGAGATGGACGCCACCACGATTGAAAACCAACGCACCCTGCATGTCTGGGCTGCCCCGAGCTTGGATTTTTCACGGCTGCAAACGCCGCGAGCTTTGGGCCACAGCCGGTGGTGGACCGCCAGCTTCAGCGCCATGACCCGCCAGCTCGACGCCGAATGGGCCGTTGAAGCCAGTGATGAGGTGCACCCCGATGGCCTGTCCAACAGCTGGGTGCCGCCAGATGATTTGCCCAACGGCGCTGGGCCAACGGATGGCGCAGTGGCCGCTGGTCCGTCGCCTTGGCAAGCCTTTCCCCCAGGCGCGCGCAGCGGTTTATTGCTGCACGATTTGCTGCAGTGGCAATGCGAGCATCAATGGCCCCTGGCATCGCAAGACTTGAGTGTCGCTGCCGATCCAGCATGGCAAGCGCTGGTGGCCCGCAAAGCCACGGCCCTGGATTTGAACGAATCCCACACCGCCTTGATCACCCCTTGGGTGCAGGCCTTGTTGCGCACCCCCTTGCCCATGCCAGCGCTGGGTTCCCAAGGCTTGGTGCTGGGTCAGCTTGCGCCCCACCAAGCGTGGGCCGAAATGCCTTTCACCTTGGCCGTCTCCAGCGCCTCCACCCAAGCCGTTGACGCCTTGATCAGCGCACATGTTTTGCCCGGCCGAGCACGCCGCGCCTTGTGGCCGCAACGCTTGAACGGCATGCTCACCGGGGTGATGGACTTGGTGTTCGAGCACCAAGGCCAATACGGCGTGCTCGACTACAAGTCCAACCGCTTGGACCGCTACCAAACCACCGACCTCGATGCCGCAGTGCTGGACCACCGCTATGACGTTCAATACGTTTTGTACACCCTGGCCTTGCACCGCTTGCTGCAAGTTCGCCTGCCTGCCTATGACTACGACCAACACATGGGGCCGTGCGTTTATGTGTTTCTGCGTGGCATCGCGCAGTCCGGTGCTGGCGTGCATCTGCACCGCCCGGCACGGGCTTTGATTGAAGCGCTCGATACGCTGCTGAAAAAGGACGCCCCATGAACACGCCTGCAACCTCCACAGGGTTGGCGCATGCTGAACTGGACGCTGTTGAGGCCTTGACCGCACTGGACCGAGCCTGGGTGAATTTTTTATGCCAACAAATGCCGCCCAGCCATGCCACCCACCTGTGGCTGGCGGCCCTGACCAGCCACCAATGGGGTCGAGGCCACGCTTGTCTGGACATCGAAGCATTGCAATCCAATGCCGCCGGCTTGTTGGCTTGGTCCAGCGCTGACTTGCAGGCCCTGCCCAAAGATTGGGCCGATGCGCTGGACACTTTGCCTTGGTGCAAAGGACCCCAATCCCCCATGGTGCGCCACGCTGGCCGCTTGTACCTGCGACGGTCCTGGCGTGCCGAGGCCAGCATCACCCAATGCCTGCGCACACGCAAGGACACGGCACCTGGTCGGCCGCCGACCGCCACCGAGCGACTCGACGCTTTGTTTGGGCCACCCGACCCACAATCACCGCAACACAGCCAACGAATGGCCTGCGCCATGGCGTTGCAACACCACACCTGCATCATCACCGGAGGTCCGGGCACTGGCAAAACCACCACCGTCATGCGTTTGCTGGCCTTGCTGCAAGCAGAGCATGGGCCTGCGCCGATGCGCGTGTTGCTTGCCGCCCCCACTGGCAAAGCCGCGACCAGGCTCAACGCCTCCATGGCACAAGCCCATGCCGCATTGCCCCAGGGCTGGCAACCGGCCATGCCTGGCGACGCACAAACCCTGCACAAAATGCTGGGTTGGCCTGGACAGGCAAGCGCGCGCCACAGCCAACGGCCCTTGCGCGCGGATGTGGTGGTGGTGGACGAAGCCTCCATGATCGATTTGGAAATGATGGCCAGATTGCTGCTGGCCATACCGCCATCGGCCCGGTTGGTGCTGCTCGGTGACAAAGACCAACTGGCCTCGGTAGAGGCGGGTGCGGTGATGGCCCAGTTGTGCGAAGGCCCATTGATGCGCGAGGCCACTGCCACTTTGACCCACAGCCATCGCTTTGGAATTGACAGCGCCATTGGCCAATGGGCCCAAGCGGTCAACACGGGCGACAGACAGCGGCTGCAAACTTTGTGGCAAGCCGCCAGCGGTACCCCCACCCATGACAAACCTGGGGTTGCACTTTGGCACCAAGGCCAAAACAAAAGCGCGATATGGGGGCCCGACCCCATCGCTCGCGTGCGCGCTTGGTGGCATGAATGGCTGCAACAGCTGCAAAACTGGCCCACTGACCCCAAAGATCACTCCGACGCTGCACACCGCAATGCACAGGCGCGCCAATGCCTGCGCAACTTTGGTCGCCTGGGTGTGCTGTGCGCTTTGCGCGAAGGCCCCTGGGGTGTGCACGCCTTCAACCTGGCATTGGCACGCTGCCTGGGCTTGCCCCTGACCGGTTGGTATGCCGGTCGCCCCGTGGTGATCACCCGCAACGACAGCGCCCTGGGATTGATGAACGGTGATGTGGGAATTTGTTTGCCCTACACATCCGGTGAAATAAGCACATTGCAAGTGGCCTTTGCCGACGGACCCGATGGGGTGCGTTGGGTTGCACCGGGCCGATTGGAAAATGTCGACACGGCCCTGGCCATGACGGTGCACCAGTCCCAGGGCTCAGAATTTGACCAGGTGCTGCTGGTCTTGCCCGATCGCGATGCACCCGTCCTCACACGCGAATTGATTTACACCGGCATCACCCGGGCCCGACACGAGCTGGGAATTTGGGTGGCGCAACCCGAAGTTTGGTGGTTGGCCTGCCAGCGCATCACGCAGCGCAGCGGTGGCCTGGGTCAATGAGCGATTGGATTGAAATGCAAGATGCCAAGCCCCCGCCCAATACAAATATGTGAACCGTCCAGGCCCTGACCGCTGCTGTGCGGTGTGCCATACCCCTCAGCTGGGTGTTGGTGCTTGCGCCAAAAAGGCCGTTACCTCTGAGCGCGTGGGCGAACCCAAAATGCCATGGGGTCGCAAACATTTGAGCGCTGCCGCCGCGCTGGCCCAGCGCATGGCTTGCGCATCTTCCAAGCCCTCCCACAATGCCAATCCCAAGGCGGCGTGGAACACATCACCTGCGCCCAAGGTGTCCACCACCGGGCCCACGCTCCAAGCCGGTTGATGCATCAAGGGCTGGCCTGCGCGTTTCCAACAAACACCTTGCGCGCCCAAGGTTTGGGCCACAGCCAAAGGCGCGCGACCGCTTGCGTCGGCTTGCAAGGCCCGATCCAGACCCAATTCACCGCCCACGCCATAAGCGTGGACCAAGCCGGCCTCGGAAAACACCACCCAATCGGCCCACGGCACCAAGGCGGTCAAATCTTGCGCCGGTGAAATATCGCCATCGAGCATGCTGGGCACCCCTTGGCCTCGCGCCCACTGCAAGGCTTGCAAAGCCCAAGCTGGGCAGCGCGGGTCGACCCACAGCGCTTGACTGCCGGCCAACCATTGCACATCGAATGCGGCTTGTGCGGTCAAGGCACTGCCACGGTGGTTGAAGATCATGCGCTCGCCCCGGCTGTCAATGATGATGGCCGAGACCGAACTACTGTGTCCGCTCAAACGCTGCATGCGCGTGGCGTCAACGCCTTCGCGTCTGAAATGGCGCTCAAACACATCGGCCGCAGCGTCTTCGCCCACTGGACCACAAAAGGCCACATCGCCGCCCAAACGGGCCAAGGCCACGGCGGCATTGGCAGACATGCCCCCCACGCCTTGGTGGTGTTGGTGGGCCGGGGTTTTGGTCGGGAGTGCGGGAAAGGCCTGCACACCAAACATCATGTCCAGTGCCACATGGCCCACGCACATCAGTCGTGGTTTCATGCGCGGATTCTAAGCAGGGCCTGCTTTTGTCTCGCACCAGGTCTTTGTTAAAGTCAGGTCCAAATTCAGGAACCTGTCAACATGAAACACCTGTCCGTGAAGGCGATCACAACCAGCGCTTTGCTTGCCCTGGGCTGGTGCGCACAAGTGGCCGCAGAAACCTACTCGGTGCGCTGCACCGTCGAGGGCACCATTGCAGCGTTAGACGACAAAAAGCTGCCCGCCGCCGAAGTGAGCATCGAAATCCAATCGATTGGCAACAACTTGTTTTTCAAGGTCCAAGGCCCCAAGCCCTATGAGATGTTCATCAACACCTTGACCACCGATCAGTTTGTGGGGAAAAACCTCACCAATGCCAGCGGCATGGGCATCCAACAAAAAACCGTCGCCAATGGGGAGATGCGTGAACTGCGCATCGCCCGCGCCAACATGGCCTTGAGCGGCTACAGCGACTTCATTTACCAACGCAAAACCCAGCGCCTGAGCTTGCAAGGCCAATGCCGCCCGAGTTAAACCCAGCGCTTTGCTTCAATGCGACTTTGCGGCCCAATGGGCAACCGAGTCTTGCAACGCATGGGCGCAAGTAAATCCCAATTCCGATTGGGCCTTGCGGTGGTCTGAGGGTGCCGGCCGTTGGTGTGGGAATCCGGCAAAGCCGGTGGTCAAATCCGCCGGCCAAGTGGCCTTGAGCCCGGGGTACATGCGCTGCACAGCTGCCACAAAGTCACCCAAGCTGTGCCATTGCCCGTCGGCAACGTGGTAAACCCGTTGAATGGGTGCGGCCGCATCCAAGGCACACACGTTGGCACGGGCACAGTCGCGGGCATCCACAAACTCTTCACGCCCACCCCAAACCAAGAACGGATCATCCA
>CANJUS010000013.1:0-10730 GCA_947477505.1 Comamonadaceae bacterium
AACACATACAAATTGCTGAGCTACAGCGCCAACAAACTGCCCCGCGCAGGGGTGCTGGTGGGTGAGACCGTGTACGACGCCCAAAAGGCCACCGGCGTGGCCGCCCACGCCAGTATGCTGGGCATATTGGCCGACTGGGCCGCCGCCAAAAAAGCCTTGGCGGCTTTTGAGGCCAAGGTGCATGCGGGCAAAACCCGGGTGCAAGGCACGGCGCTGAAAAAAACCAAGCTGCTCGCACCCGTGCTCTACCCCGGACAAATTTACTGCGCCGGGGCCAATTACAGCGATCACATGGAGGAGATGGCGCGGGTGCTCAACCAGCCCCAAGGCCCGTCGATGAAAGAGATGGGCGAACTGCCTTGGCACTTCATCAAAACCGGCGCTTCATCGGTGGTCGGGCCGGGTGCCAAAGTCAAAATGCCTGCGGGCTCCAAGATGGTTGACTGGGAGATTGAGTTGGTTGCCGTCATCGGCAAGACCGCCAAAAACGTGCCCGTCAACAAAGCCTTGTCTTATGTCGCGGGCTACACCATTGCCGACGACTTGTCGGCGCGCGACTTCATGAAGCGCGAGAAAATTTCGCCCGCCCTGCCGTTTCACATCGACTGGATTGGCCAGAAATGTTTTGATGGTGCATGCCCATTGGGCCCGTGGATCGTGCCCAGCGATCAAATCAAAAATCCGCATCAGCTTGCGCTCAAGCTGTGGCTCAATGGCGAGTTGATGCAAGACTCGCACACCAGCCAGTTGATCTTTGATGTGGCCGAGCAAATCGCGGGCTTGTCATCGCGCGTCACCTTGCACCCGGGCGACCTCATCCTCACCGGCACCCCAGCGGGGGTGGGCATGGGGCGGCGCTTGTTCTTGAAAGCGGGCGATCAGATCAAGATGTGGATCGAAGGCATTGGTGAGTTGAGCCACAGCATGGCGTGAGTCAGGCGCTGCGCCCGGTGCTGGCATCCTGCTCGGGCGTTGGTACTGGCTCAGCACTCGGCTCGGTTTCGGGCGGTTGGGCAGGCGAGGGCCACAGCACCGAGGCAATCGCCCCCACGATCAGGCACACCGCCGCCAGGTCTTGCCAATGCAGCACCTCGCCCAGCGCCAGGGCACCAACCAATACGCCCAGCACCGGGATCATCATCAGGCTCAAAGTGGAGGCCAGTGGGGGCAGGCTGCGAGCCATCACCAGCCAAGCGACTTGGGCAAACGCAAACACCCCCAGCCCGTTGTAAACAATGGCCACCATCACATGTGGGTTCATTGGATGCCAGGCAAAACCCTCCACCACCCAAGACACGAGCGTGAGCACCACGCCGGTCATGGCGGTCATCCAAAATGCGATCGTCAAGGTGTGCGCTTGCATGGTGGTGCGGCGCATGCGTTGTGTGCCATAAGCCCAGGCCGATGCGCCGCTGAGCAGCAACAAAGCCGCACCGGGGTGGCCTGAGATGGCAACCAGTTCATGCCACACCAACAGCACAGCGCCCAACGCCGCTGCGGCCACGCCCAGCCAAGCGCGTGGCCCCATTTGGGCGCCAAACCAAAGGTAGCCAAAAACCGCTGAAAAAATTGGCATGGTGTAACCCAAGATGGCAGCGCGCCCACTGTTCAAGTGGGGCAAGGCCAGCATCATGAAGCCATACCAAATGAACATGTTGGGGATCGACAGGTGCAGCAACTCGCCCCACTCCGCACGTGCCACCTTGAACGGGATGCGCCAGCGCCACAACACCACGCCCAGCACTGGTAAGCCTATGCCAATGCTCATGCAGCGAAACATCATCCCAGGGTAGTCGGCGATGCCCCATTTCATGAGCGGCCAGTTGCACCCCCACACAGCCGTCATCAAAACCAGGGTGAGGATTTGTCGTTGTTGCCATTGAACCATGCACCCATGGTACGCGTTGGCGGCGCCCCCCTAGAATGGTTTGCACCCGCCCAACACACCGCCGCAAGCCCCACCTGTGCAAGAACTCCTCGCCATAGACCCCTTGATCGACGCCTTGCCTGCCGGTGCGCGCTTGGTGTTGCATTCAGGGCATGCACAGCCCGCGCGTTTGGCCCAACTGGTGGCCGAGCATGCCGCTGAGTTGACCGGCGTGCGATTGCTCGCCACCATGCCCATGGGGGACGCGCCCTATGCCAGCCCCGATGCGCTGGCGCATTTGCAGGTGGACAGTTTCATGCCGGGCATGGGCTTGCGCCAAGCCGCTTTGGCCGCCAAGGTGGGGCTGCTGCGCCACCCGGTGTCAGCCTGGCCCGTGCTGTTTGAGCGTGGCGACTTGCGCGCCGATGTGCTGATGCTGCAAGTCTCCCCACCCGATGCCAATGGCCAAGTGTCTTTGGGCGTGAGCGTTGACTACATGTTGGCGGCCTTGCAGCACGCGCGCTGCGTGGTGGCCGAGATCAACCCGCTCATGCCCGACACCTGCGGCGACAGCCGCATGGACGCCCGGCGCATTGATTGGTTTGTTCATGCCACACAAGGCCCACAAACCGCAGCCCAAGCCACGCCCGATGAAGTTGACCAGCGCATCGCCTGCGAGGTGGCGGCACTGATCAACGATGGGGCTGTGATCCAAATTGGCATGGGCTCGCTGCCGGAAGGGGTGTTGGCCCAATTGGGCCATCTGCGCCACCTGGGGTTGCACACCGGCATCTTCACCGATGGCATGCGCCGGTTGATCGATGCGGGCGTGGTTGACAACAGCACCAAGCGCTTCTTGCCGGGTGTGAGTGTGTCCACCATGGCCGGGGGCACGGCCGAACTGTATGCGTTTATGCACCACAACCGCGCTGTGGAAATGCACCCTTGTGGCGTCACCCATGGGGCACAGGTGTTGGCGGCGATGGATGGGTTTTGCGCCGTCAACAGCGCATTGCAAGTGGACTTGCACGGCCAAGTCAACGCCGAGTGGGTGGGCGCGCGACGCATGTCTTTGCCGGGTGGATTGCCCGACTTCGCAGCCGGTGCGATGCGGGCCAAAGGGGGTCAAGCCATCATCGCCATGCGCTCCACTTACGGAGCCGAGCGGCGCAGCAGCATCGTGGTGCAACTGGCCGATCACGGCCCCCCCACGCTGACGGGGGGTGAATACCATAGCCTGGTCACCGAATATGGCGTAGCCCATCTGCACGCATTGAGTGTCAGCGAGCGGGCCAAAGCAATTGCCCGTGTCGCCCACCCGATGTGGCGCGATGAACTCATGGCGCAAGCCCATACCATCGCGCTGTGAAGCGTTTGGCCCACACCCGTCGTTAATAAAGTTCAAACCACCACAACCACAGGAGACCAACCGCCATGACCGACCCCTCACGCTTGATGGCCTTGAGCCAAGGCTTTTTTTCTGTGCGCGACCAAATTGCCCCAGAGCGGCTCGCCTCGGTGGAAGGGGCCAAGCCCCAAGGCAAGGTTGAGGTGCGCCGCATGATGGTCGGCAATGAGATATTGATGTTGCATGTGTTTCGCGAAAAGGGACTGATCGACCCCGTGCACAAGCACATGGACCATGAGACCGTGGCCTATCTGATTAGAGGGCGCTTGCGACTGGTCATCGGTGGCAAAGAGTTCATTGCCGAGCCGGGCACATCGTGGATACACCCACCAGGCGTTGAGCATTTCAGCGAGGCGCTGGAGGACTGCGAACAATTGGAAGTCAAGTCCCCGCCGCGCAAAACCTGGGAAACCCAAGCCTGACACCGGGTGCAACCCTCCACAGTGCAAAGCAATCTCAGCGCACGCAATAAAACCGAAACTCGGATCGATTGACTTCTTCGGGGTGACGCACCGGCGAGGGGTTGCGCGTGTCGGGCGACATGATGTGGTTGCCCGCCATGGCCCACAAATCGTGGCCCAGTGAAATGCCCCCATTCCAGTCGCCCAAGATGGAGAGGTAGTCATACTCTTTTTCAGTGGGCAGGCGCGCTTTGATGGCACTGCAGGCCTGCTCGGCCACCAAAGGTGAGGGGGCGGTGTTGATCGACGTGCCCGGTGCCCCCACCAACACAATGAACTTGTCGCCCATGCTGATCAGGGTGGGGAAACTGGTGCGCTGAAAGTGGCGCACCATTTGCAGAGCGATCGATGACATCACCTGTTCGGGCCGACCCTGGGCCTGAAAGCTCGCGGTTTCTCCGCGCGGCAACACCACATGCAAGGTCACCAACAAGTCGCCTCGACAGGTGGGCGCGTAGCTGTAGGTGCCCCAAGCAAACCCTTTGACACGTGACATTTGCTGTAAATCAGGGGTGTCAAAACGCTTGCCTTGTTTCAAGGCATTGATCAGGTCAATCACCGGCGTGTTGTTGGCAAATTCCAGTCGGGTGTTCTCAGGGTTGATGCCTTGCGACACCGCATCAATGCCTGCCTTGAGCGTGGCCTCCAAGGTGATGTCCATGGCCGAGCCTTGGGTGGCTTGGGCACGGTTTTTGTCAATCAAGCCATCGACCACGACCAAAATGTCCACCGCTTCGCGCGAAGCCACCCCGGTGTAGAGCAGTTCTTTGAGTTGCCCCGTGGCTTGGCTGGTCAACTCGTTGCGGCTTTTGCCGTACGCGTCTTGAAACTGGCACAGGTCTTGGCCGCGCAAAAACAAAATGGTGGGCCACAAGGTGATTTTTTCAATCGCCAAAGCGTTCAAACTGGTGACGCACAACAAAAAAAGGACCATGGCAGAAAGACGCATAGGGTGGGGCAAGTCTCTAGTGGGTGTGTGCGGGGTTGGCGCAAAGTGCGAGGCGCAAGCCTAGGGCTTGACGTTGGCTTGGGCTTGATGCACATCAAGCTAAGCCACATGAAGCCGCTTTCGCTGGCCAACAAACAGGGGCGATCAGTCCATTGTGTGTGCGCTGTCTAACACAAGCATCGTGTGGCGATTGATGCAAGTCAATACCGTTGGATGGCTTGTCCATAGCATCCCCCCACCCCTGATGTTGATTACGAATACTGATCTCTTCGCGACTTGGGGATCACAGCGACCCAAAGGGTTCAACATGCAAGTCGGCAAAGAAAAACTTCTCTGGATGTACGAGAAGATGGTTCAAATTCGTTATTACGAAGAGACCATGGCAGCGGTTTATATGGAAGGCAAACTCCCGCCTCACATTCAAAAAGGCTTGGCCTTTGACATTGGTGCGGGTCCTGTGCCTGGTGAGATGCACTTGGCCGCGGGACAAGAGCCAGTTGGGGTCGGCATATGCGCCCACCTGTCCGATGAAGATACGGTGGTGGGCACCCATCGGCCACACCACTTTGCCATCGCCAAAGGCGTGCCACTCAACCCCATGACGGCAGAAATGTTTGGCAAGGTCACGGGCTTGGGCAAGGGCAAGGGCGGCCACATGCATTTGTTTGACAACGCGCACAAGTTCAGTTGCAGCGGCATCATTGGGGCAAGCATGCCGATGGCTTGTGGCGCGGCTTTGGCGGCCAAAAAACTGGGCAAAAACTGGGTGGCCGTTGCTTTTTTTGGTGAAGGGGCAGCCAATCAAGGGTCGTTTCACGAGTCCATGAATTTGGCGGCGCTGTGGAAGTTGCCCGTGATATTTGTATGCGAGGACAACCACTGGGCGATCTCTGTGCCCAAAACAAAAGCGACCTCGGTCGAGTGGATTGCCGACCGCGCCGCTGGCTATGGCATGCCCGGCATCCGGGTACCAGAAAACGATGCGGTTGAAATATTTGAAGCCGTGGCACCGGCCATTGCCAGGGCACGCCGAGGCGAAGGCCCCACCCTGATCGAGATCAAAACAGACCGCTACTTTGGCCATTTTCAAGGCGACCCAGAAACCTATCGACCCAAAGGTGAAGTGGCCGCGCTCAGACAAAACGACCCCATCCCCAAACTGGCCCAAATGCTGAAAGACAAAAAGCTGATGACGGCTGAACAAGAAACCCTCATCGTCTCCAAGATGCACCACTTGGTCGACCAAGCCTTCGAATTTGCACGTCAAAGTGAGTATCCAAATCCACACGATGCCTTGCAAGATGTATTTGTGAGCGATCACGCTGCTGCGAGGGCCTTGGCATGAAATCAACTCGCATATTGACCATGGCGCAGGCCATCTCTGAGGGCATTGCGCAAGAAATGACGCGCAATGCGGATGTGTTTGTGATGGGCGAAGACATTGGCGCATATGGCGGCATCTTTGGCGCCACAGGCGGGCTGCTGGAAAAATTTGGCAAAGACCGGATCATGGACACACCGATCTCTGAAACCGCATTCATTGGTGCGGCCACCGGTGCGGCCGCCGCTGGGCTGCGCCCCATTGTGGAGTTGATGTTTGTGGATTTCTTTGGCGTGTGCATGGACCAAATTTATAACCATTTGGCCAAGAACACCTACATGTCCGGGGGCCACGTGAAGCTACCCGTGGTGTTGACCACCGCCATTGGCGGCGGATACAGCGATGCAGCCCAACATTCGCAGTGCTTGTATGGAACATTTGCACACATGCCCGGCATCAAGGTGGTGGTGCCGTCCAACGCCCATGACGCCAAAGGCTTGATGATCCAGGCCATCCGCGATGACAACCCGGTGATGTTCATGTACCACAAAGGCATCATGGGTTTGCCATGGATGGCTTACTTTGAGGGCAGCAGCAATGTGGTGCCAGAGGAGTCATATGCCATACCCTTTGGCCAAGCCAAGCTTGTCAAAGAAGGCGCAGACCTCACCATTGTGACCATCAGCCAAATGGTTCAAAAAGCCGCGCTCGCAGCCAATGAGTTGGCTGAAATAGGCATCCATGCCGACGTATTGGATTTGCGCACCCTGGTGCCCATGGATGTGCAGGCTGTTTTGAAATCGGTGCGCAAGACGGGGCGGCTTTTGATTGCCGATGAGGACTACTTGGGCTTTGGACTGAGCGGTGAAATTTCTGCACTGATTGCAGAAAATTTAGACACCATCACGCTCAAAGCACCCATCAAGCGCTTGGCCGTGCCCAATGTGCCGATTCCGTACAGCAGGCCGTTGGAGCAATTTGTGATTCCACAAGTGGCCCACATTGTCCAAGCGGCCGAGGAATTGATGCTGAAAAAAGTCGCTCAAGCGGCATTGTTGTGATGGATATCAAGCTTCAAGACGCGGCTTGGGATGGTGCGCAAGAAGGCGTAGAGGCCTTGTTGGACAAGTGGTTGGTGACTGAAAAAGCCAGGGTCAGCAAAGGCCAAGTGCTGGTCACCGTCGTGTTGGTGAAGGCCTCGATCGACATCGAGGCCCCTGCCGATGGATGGCTAGAAAAGATATTTGTGAAAGATGGCGAAAGCTTCGCTGCAGGCACGCTGCTGGCGAGCTTTTGTGCGGCTTAAGCCCATAGCAAGACAGCCCACTCAGAAATAAATGATGAAGAAAGACCAATGATATGACCCTCGAAATATCCAACGTTTATGTGTTCAACAACCACTTTGATGCCGAGAATGCGGTTCGCTCTTTGGGGCTGTCTGGTTTTGACATGAAACACCTGTCGGTGGTGGGCCGCGGGTATCACACCGAAGAACACCCACTGGGCTTTTATACGAAGGGTGACCGCATTCGCACCTGGGGCAAGTTCGGTGTATTTTGGGGTGCCATTTGGGGCATATTGTTTGCACCTGCGGTGTTTGTTTTGCCAGGGTTTGGCATGCTTGCCATGGCCGGCCCCGTGGTCAATGTGTTGGTCAATGCATTGGAGGGCGCCGTGGTGGTCGGTGGCTTATCGGTGTTGGGTGGCGCCATGCTGGAGTTGGGCGTACAACAAGACAAAGCCATCAAATACGAAATGGCGGTCAAGGCAGATCAATTTTTATTGATGGTGCACGGCAGCAATGACGAAATCGAGCGCGCACACAACTTGCTGGAAGGGCCTAAAAAGCAACTGGGCTACGAAAACAAATCAGCAGAATAAGCAGCTTGATCAGCACAGCCCTCAGGCGCCGTGCACCAGGCATTGGGTCAATGCACTGACATCGGCCACCGACTCCAAGCGCTCGATCAGTGCCAGCAGCGTGTCGCCTTGTGCGGCGGGCATGCCGGCAATGTCCCAGCATTGGCGAAACTTGGTTTCGCATGCGGCGGCACTCAAGGGGTTGTCTGGGTGGCCAATGGGGGTGTGTATTTCTTTCTCCCACACCCGGCCATCGTTGAGTTCGATGCGAATTTGTTGCGGCCACAAGGCATTCACGTCGGGGTTGTCATTGAGGCTGACCTGCACTTTGCTGGCCAATTGGTGCAAGGCAGCGTCACCCAGGTGTTGCGGGGCAAACGAGGCCGGCGTGCAGCCGCCGTGTGACAAGGTGGCGGCCACCACGTAAGGGATGCACAAACGCGCATAGTTGGGCTTGGGGTCGGGGATGTCGGGTCGCCCCACCAAGCGGTAGGTCAGCGGGGGCGCACCCACGTGCATGGACTTGAGGTCGCTCGGAGCAAATCCCAATGACGCAACCGCTTGCTGCACGGCGTCGACTGCAGCGTGGGTGAGCCGACCGCTTGGGAAGGGCTTGTGCGACAACTCGGTGATGTGCCACTGCTGGCCCAGTTGCGGCCACCAGTGGGCAATGTCGTGCTCGGTCTCAAACAGGGTGTAATAACCATAAGGGCCCGTGAGGATGTCTTTGGGACCGGTCATGCCCGCCATGGCCAAGTCCACCGATGTCAACCCAGCGCGGCCATTGAAGCCCACTTGCAAACCCAGCAGCATCGATCCTTCCACGTGGGCTTGCATGGTGCCCGATGTTTGACCATATTGGATGCCAAAGGCGTTCATCACTGTGGCCTCGTCCAAACCCGCCAGCACCCCCAAGCCGGCCACCACGCCAAAGCCGCCACAGGTGGCAGGCCGAAAAAACCGCATCACCGATTTGGACGCCGCCCCCAAGGTGGCAGCGATCTCCACGCCCATGGTCATGGCCAGCAAAAACTGTTTGCCATGGATGGGTCGGCCGGCCAGCGCACTGCGCTCTGAAAACGCCAGCAATGCCGGTAGCAAAGTGGCCATGGGGTGGACCACGGCGGGCTCGTGCACGCAGTCCCATTCCAGCGCGTGGATGCGGTAACCATTGATGACCGCCGCTTGGGCCGCAGGCGCACGCAGGTGCGAGCCCCACACCACGGCCTCAGTCCCTTGGCCCCATTGTTGTGCCGCCACAGCCAATTCGTGGGCGTGTGGGCCGGTGCGCCCGGCCACACCGCAGGCCAGGGTGTCCATCAAAAATACCTTGGCCTTGGCCACCGCGTTGGGGCTGAGGTCTTCAAAACGCGCACGGCACACCAGTTGCGCCCAGGCGTTCAAAGGGTTCTCGTTGGGGGATGTTTTGGGCAGGTTCATGGCAGGCTCCAGCAAGTGTTTCAGGGGGCGGGCGACAAGCCCATGCGCAGGTAAAAGTATTTCATCACCGATGGCAATACGAACAACTGAATTTGGGCCATCACCAGCATCAGTTGCAAATCGGGGGTGACATGCCCCAGCACCAGACCGAGCAATACCGCCACATTGCGAAAGCCGCTGATCAAGCTGATGCTCATGGCCGCTTGCACCGTCAAGCGTTTGAACACCTGCCAGCCCACCCATTGCCAGGCCAGGTTGAACAAAGCGGTCAGGGCCAGCAGTTGCAATACCTGCACGGGTTCTTGCGCGATTTGCGCACTCAGCCCATGGGTCACGCCCAAAGCGATGAAGATCATCAGCAGCACCATGCACAAGGTCCAGGCACTGGCGTGGTGCTCTATGCGTGCAGGTGTGGCCCACATCCGAAGGGCAAAGCCGCCACCCAGTGAAATGCCCACCACCCACAACAGATTCATCAGCATGCCGCCCGGGCTCAATCCCGCTACGCCGCTGAGTGCGGCAAACATGGGCAAGGTGAAGATGGAGATCACCGTCGCGGGCAACACCATGGTCAGCAGCATTTCGGCATCGGTGCCCAACAAGGCGCAGTAAGGACCGACCGAAATGATGGGTGGGGTGGCCGCCAGCAGCAGCAAGCCCACACCCATGTAGACGGGCAGGTGCAGCACAGGCAAGGCCAGCCAGACCATGGCGGGAATGACCAACAAGGTCCAAGCCAGCACGGCCGCCATCAAGCGGGTGCGCTGGGCCCAAGCGCGCAATTGGCGAGGGTCGATGCGCAAGGCCGACAAAAACATCGCTCCCATGGACAGGTACAACACAAAGGGCGAGACCATGGCGGCCAAGGGTTGGGCCAGCAGCCCGGTGGCCACTCCAGCGAGCATCAAGGCCGTGGCGTGGCGGGCCAAAAATTGCGACAGCGCTTGCATGCTCAGGCCCACAGGTTCATCGGCAGGTGTGCGTTGCGTGCCGCTGTTGGCGCATGCGCGCTCAGGCCTTGAGCAGCTGGGGCAACCACGTGATCAGGCCAGGCCACACCGTCATCGCCACGATCAGCACCAGCATCAAGGTGCAGTACGGCAGCGAGGATTTGGCCACCCGGGTTTGGCTCTCGCCGGTCATTTGTTGGATGATGAACAAGTTAAAACCCACCGGCGGCGAGACGTTGGACAGCTCGATGGTGATGATCAAAAAGATGCCAAACCACACCGGGTCAAAACCCGAGGCCAATACCAAGGGAAAGACCACGGGCAAGGTCATCACCATGGCCGACAAACCATCCAGAGCCGTGCCCAAAATCAGGTAGACCACCAACAAGGTGAAGATCAGCATGTAAGGCGACAGATTGAGCGACTTGACCCCTTCGCCGGTTTCGCCCGGAATGGCCAGCATGGTCATGACCT
>CANJUS010000014.1:0-10701 GCA_947477505.1 Comamonadaceae bacterium
GGTCGAGCTTGATCAAAGTGACTTTGAGGCCTCGCGATTCAAGAATCGCAGCGAGGGAGGCTGAGGCGATTCCCTTGCCCAGGGAAGACACCACACCGCCGGTGACGAAGACAAATTGGGTCATGTCAGGTACGGGATGCTGAAGTCCCAGGTGGTGGTAAGCGGCGATTATAGGGGGCGCTCTGCTACATTGCGGCCATGGGCATTTTGAACGGAAAAAACATTGTGCTGGGCCTGAGTGGGGGCATCGCCTGCTACAAGGCCGCTGAGCTGTGCCGCGCTTTGGTCAAGGCCGGTGCCAGCGTTCAGGTGGTGATGACAGAGGCCGCCAGTGCTTTCATCACGCCTGTCACCATGCAGGCGCTGTCGGGCCAAGCGGTTTATTTATCGCAATGGGACGCGCGCCAAGACAACAACATGGCGCACATCAACCTCACCCGCAACGCCGACGCCATGCTGGTGGCCCCGGCCAGCGCCGACTTCATGGCCAAACTGCTGCATGGGCGGGCCGACGATTTGCTTAGCCTGGCTTGCTTGGCCCGGCCCATCGAGCGCGTGCCTTTGCTGTTGGCCCCGGCCATGAACCGCGAAATGTGGGCGCACCCGGCCACCCAGCGCAATGTGGCGCAGTTGCGCGCCGATGGCTGCACTGTTCTGGGGGTGGGCCAAGGTGACCAAGCCTGTGGCGAGGTGGGCGACGGGCGCATGCTCGAAGCCGAAGAATTGCTGCACACGCTGGAGGCGTTTTTCCAGCCCAAGCTGCTGCAAGGCCGCCGTGTGTTGGTCAACGCCGGGCCGACTTACGAGGCCATCGACCCGGTGCGCGGCATCACCAACCGCTCCAGCGGCAAGATGGGTTTTGCCATCGCCCGTGCGGCGGCCGATGCAGGTGCCATGGTGACCTTGGTGGCCGGGCCCGTGGCTTTGCCCACACCCCATGGCGTACAGCGCATCGATGTGGTCAGCGCCGAACAAATGCATGCGGCTGTGCTGGCGCAGTCGGCGCTTGCCGATGTGTTTGTCGCCGCTGCGGCGGTGGCCGATTGGCGGGTCGACCAGGCGGCGGGTCAAAAAATCAAAAAAGAAGCGGGCGCGGCCCCGCCAACGCTGCGCTTTTTGGAAAACCCAGATATTTTGGCCGAGGTGGCCGCCAGTGCGCGTGCGCGCAGCGGCGCTTTGTATTGTGTGGGCTTTGCAGCCGAGAGCGAAAACCTGCTGGCCCATGCCCAGGCCAAACGGGCGCGCAAAAACGTGCCTTTGTTGGTGGGCAATATTGGCCCCGACACCTTTGGCCAAGACGACAACGCCTTGCTGCTGGTGGACGCGCACGGCCACCGCACTTTGGCGCGCGCGAGCAAAGCGGATTTGGCGCGCGAACTGATCCATGACTTGGCCCAGCGATTGGGCCCATTGCCACCATGAAAATCGACGTGAAAATTTTGGATCCGCGCATGGCGGACCAGCTTCCCCAGTATGCAACCCCTGGCAGTGCTGGGCTGGATTTGCGTGCTTGCATTGACGCGCCACTGGTGCTCGCGCCCAATGCCTGGCAACTGGTGTCCACAGGCTTGGCCATCCATTTGGCCGATCCGGCGTATGCGGCCATGATCTTGCCCCGATCAGGTTTGGGCCACAAGCACGGCATCGTGTTGGGCAATTTGGTTGGCCTGATCGACAGCGATTACCAGGGCCCGTTGATGGTCAGCGCCTGGAACCGCAGCCCCGTGCCCTACACCTTGGCCCCCATGGAGCGCTTGGCCCAATTGGTCATCGTGCCGGTGGTGCAAGCGAGTTTTCGCGTGGTGCAAGAGTTTGGCCAAACCACCGAGCGCGGCGCTGGGGGTTACGGGTCGACCGGTACCGCCTGAATTCAGTGCAGGGTGTCGCCGCCTGGGGCTTGGGGCAGCACTTTGAAAAACCCCGTGCCGGCACTGCCACGGCCGACCTCGTCCACGCTGGCCTCGCGCACTTGGGCCACCTGCATGTCAATGTACAAAGACAAACCAGCCAGCGGGTGGTTGCCGTCAAGCACCACATGCTCAGGGTAGAGGTCGGTGACGGTGTAAAAAATATCGCTGGGCGCGTCGGCGTTGCAACCCACGGGCAGGGCGTGGCCTTCGATGGTCATGCCCACCTCGATCTCAGGTGGAAACAGGGCGCGCGACTCTAAAAACACCAACGCTTCGTTGAACAGGCCAAAGGCGTCCTCGGGTTCGAGGTGGAGTTTGAGTTTGTCGCCTGCACCCAGGCCCTGCAAGTTTTGTTCTATTTTGGCGAGCAAGTCTTCGCCGCCAACCAAAAACTCGACCGGCGCAGTCAACTCGTCCAAGGTCTCGCCCAAAGAGTCTTTCAATGTCCAGGTCAGCGCGACCACGCAGGGGGGGGTGATTTTCATGGGCCGCATTGTCGCAGTTTGTGCCTGCGCCTATCATGGCCCCATGCAAACGCAACAACCCTTGGCCATGCTCGGCGGCCTGACAGCCAGCGAGTTCATGCAACGTTATTGGCAAAAAAAACCTTTGTTGGTGCGACAGGCGTTCCCCCAGTTTGCACCCTTGCTCTCGCGCAAGCAATTGTTTGAATTGGCGGCCAGCCCTGAGGTGGGTTCACGCCTGGTGCAAGGCCAAGGGCGTGATTGGCAAATGCGCCATGGACCGGTCGGGCCGCGCCAGCGCCCGCCTTTTGAGCGGCCCCATTGGACGATGCTGGTGCAAGGGGTGGATTTGCATTGCCAAGCAGCGGCTGATTTTTTGCAGGCTTTTCGCTTTGTGCCCGACGCCCGCTTGGACGACTTGATGGTCAGTTGGGCCAGCGATGGCGGTGGCGTGGGGCCGCACTTTGACAGCTACGCCGTGTTTTTGATGCAAGCCCAAGGTCAGCGGCGCTGGCGTTATGGCACGCAAAAAGATTTGTCCTTGCAGCCGGACATGCCTTTGAAAATTTTGGCCTCGTTTGAGCCGCGCTGGGACGTGGTGCTCAACCCCGGCGACATGCTCTACCTGCCCCCGCGCTTTGCCCACGAGGGCACGGCGGTGGGCGAGTGCATGACTTATTCGGTGGGGTTCAGAGCGCCGTCCCTGGCCGAGTTGGGGCGCGATGTGCTGCAACGCCTGTCTGAGCAGTGTGAAGATCAGATCAAACCGCGTTTGTATGCCGATCCGCAACAGGTGGCGGTGACCCACCCGGCCCAAATGCCCGCCAGCTTGCAAGCCTTTGCGCAAATGGCGGTGCAGCAAGCATTGGACCAGCCCCAGGCGCTCAACCAGGCCTTGGGCGAGGTGTTGACCGAACCCAAGGCGCAAGTGTGGTTTGAGCCCCAAAGCACGCCGCGGCGCATCCGTGGTTGGGTGCTCGATGCGCGCAGCCGCATGTTGTATGACACACATCACATTTACCTCAACGGTGAAAGTTGGCGCGCCAGCGGGGCCGATGCCCGCTTGATGCAGGCCTTGGCCGACCAACGCGGTTTGAGCGCAGCGCAGTGGCAAACGGCCAGCGTGGCGGCCAAGGCGCTGCTGCGCGAATGGGGTGAGCAGGGTTGGTGCCATCCCATTTGAGGGGCTTAGCGCATGCACCGCCTTAGGGCGCGGAGTGTGTTTGCCAGGGTCTACGGGGAATCCATACCGGGAATTACCCTATAATCTTCAGCTGAGTTGAGGAAGCCCCTGAGTCCATCGGCTCAGCCACGCCAAGGTGTGGCAGTTCCAACAATGCGTTTTATCTACCCCTTCAAAGGAAATTAACATGAAAAAATCACTCCTCTTGGCTGCTTTGCTGGCTGCTGCTTTGGTCGCTTGTGGTAAAAAAGAAGCTCCTCCCGCACCTGCTCCCGCTCCTGCACCTGCCGCTGCACCTGCTGCTGACGCATCTGCACCTGCTCCCGCTGCCGACGCTGCTGCACCCGCTGCCGCGCCTGCTGGCGAGAAAAAATAATTCGGTCTTACCGAACAGCAAAAAAGCCACCTTCGGGTGGCTTTTTTGTGTCCGTCGCCCTGTTCAAAGGGGCATGGGCGGGGCTTATTTCAGTTCATCGAGCAGCAATTTGGCGATCTTTTGACTCACCACGCTGGACTCGTTTTGCCCATCAAGGGTGAGGATTGCCACCCGACTGGAGCCACCGGCTTGGGCGCTGATGGCGATGCGGTACTTGACGGGTATGGCCACTTTCTTGGACGAAAACATGCGGCTAATGAAGTTGCCTTCTTTTTCATTGGGTGCGTCAACGTAACGCACAAAATAAGTGCCTGTTCTGCGGTCGCGGTCTTCTACCGTGAAGCCAGTGCGGTCCAGCGCCAAACCCACGCGGCGCCATGCAATGTCAAAACCCTCGTTCATGAGGATCGTGGTCTGCCCTGCAATGCCTTCGGCCTTGGCGGCTGTGGGGGAGGCGGCGGCCACGGCCAGATCGGCTTGCTGGGCGGGAGCGCCCAACTTCAGCATCAGGCGGCGCAGGAATTCATTTTCCAAGCCGGGGTCGCTGGCCCGGGGTTGCCAAACCGTGTTGTCTTTGATCATGCTGGTGTAGACCTCAATCATGCCGCGGTGGCTGATCCGGATTTCGGTGGACTGAGGTGTGAGGGGCTCCAATTGGGTGCGGTATTTGTCGCGCTCCCCCGTGGAATACAGGCCTTCGAGGACCTTGCCCAGGGTGCGGCGAATCACGTCTTGGGGCAGTTTGGCGCGGTTTTCAGCCCATTCGGTTTCAAGCAGGCCCAGAATTTGGTTTTCTTGGCTGAAGGTAAAACCATTCTCTTTCCAAAAGTCGCGCACGATGGGGTAGAGCTGGTCGACCGAGCGGCCCACCACCAACCAGCGGTCGCTGCCCACTCGCTCCAAGCGCACGTCGCCCAAGGCGTTGGTCACGGTGTTGGTGCGGCTCGCATTGCGGCTGTTGCTAAATTCATTGGCGCTGACGGCCGCGCCGGGCAGCGCATAGCGCGAATCGCGCCCGATTTGGCTCAGGTCGGGCGGCACATCGAGTTTGACATCCTTGGCCTCGGCCTGGCTTTTGTAATCCACTTTCGAGTCGGGGATCACACTGCCACAAGCTGCCAGCAGGGCCGCAATGGCCCAAGGGCAGAGCCGCAAACACATCGAGGCAAGAGGGGACATGGGTGTATTCAAGGGTAAGTTGGGTTCAGACCAGCAAACCGCTGGCGCGCAATGCTGCTTCGACCACGGGGTGGTTTGAGGGCGACAAGGGCGTCAGGGGCAAGCGCAGGTGCGGTCCACACAGGCCCAGGCGGGCCATGGCCCACTTCAGGGGGATGGGGTTGGCTTCCACAAACAAGTGCTTGTGCAGTGGCATGAGTTTGAACTGGATGTCCATGGCCGTGCGGTGGTCGCCCGACATGGCGGCCACGCACAGCTGGTGCATCTGGGCCGGCGCGATATTGGCGGTGACGCTGATGTTGCCCTGCCCGCCACACATCATGAGCGCCACTGCGGTGGGGTCGTCGCCAGAATAGATGGCAAAACCTTTGGGGGCTTCGCGGATCAGCCATTGGGCGCGTTCGATGTTGCCAGTGGCCTCTTTGATGCCCATGATGCCAGGCACCTGGGCCAGTCGCATGACGGTGTCGTGCTGCATATCGGCCACGGTGCGGCCTGGCACGTTGTACAAGACCATGGGCAGCTCCACCGCTTGGGCGATCGCTTTGAAGTGCTGGTACAGGCCTTCTTGGGTGGGTTTGTTGTAGTAGGGCACCACTTGCAACTGGCAATCGGCGCCCACATCTTTGGCGCGCCGGGCCAATTCGATGGCTTCGGCAGTGGCATTGGCACCGCAACCAGCCATGATGGGGATGCGACCCTTGGCTTGCTCCACGCAGACCCGGATGATTTCCAAATGCTCTTGCACGCTGACCGTGGGCGACTCGCCTGTGGTGCCCACCGCCACAATGCAGTCTGTGCCCTGTTCCACATGCCAATCGACCAAGCGGCGCAGACCAGGGTAGTCAATGGCGCCGTCGTCAAGCATGGGGGTGGCCAAGGCCACAATGCTGCCAGTGATGCTGATCATGTCCAAGTCTCGGTCAGGGAAAAGCCCTCATTCTAACGAGAGCGGGTAACGCGCAGGCATGGGCTGGCCTGGAGCCGCCCGCACAGCCACCACCCGTTGGACAAATCGCTCGGGATTGGGGTTAAAACCATTTTCGTAAGCGACGATGTGCAAGTCCGCGCACAGCTGCAGCAACTCGCCGTGGCGCAGCAAAAAATCTGCTCTGGATGGCCGGCCCACGGTTTCTTGTCCTTGCGCAAAGGTTTCGCAAATCAACACGCCTTGCGGGGCCAGACTGGCCAAAATTTGAGGCCACAAAGGGCGCCATAAATAGTGGGTGATGACCACCGCATCAAACAAACGGTCAGGCCACGGCCAGGCATGGTTTTCCACATCGGCCAACAGGGTTTGGCCCCACTGTTGGGCCTGCGCCAAAGCCGCAGCGTCGCGGTCCACGCCGATTGGGCGAAAGCCTTTTTCCGCCAAGTAACGCATGTGCCGCCCGTGCCCGCAAGCCAAGTCGAGCACCTCTGCGCCAGGGGCAAACAGGTGGCTCCAGTGCACCACCCACGGGCTGGCAGGCGCATCGGCATGGGGGTTGTTCAATGACTTGGCGGGCCTGGGGGTGTCTGGCGCGGTCATGGGCAGGGATTCAAAAACACGACCAGGCCTGCGTGGCCAGCATCCACAAAAATGCAGGGTGTTGGTACATCACGAACACCGCGCCCAACACCAGGGCGGCCCACAAGCAATGGCTGATCCGGTTGTGCATGGTCGTCAAGCGGCGGCCCCTTGGGGATGGGGTGCGCGCTCAATCGGGTTTTCATTGACCTGCAAATTGAACACCGCAGCCACCAGGCCCAAGGCAATGGCGATGTACCACACCACGTCGTAGCTGCCGGTGTGGTCGTACAACCACCCGCCCAGCCACACGCCCATGAAACTGCCCAATTGGTGGCCAAAAAATACCGAGCCTCCCAGCATGGAAAAGTGTGACAGGCCAAATATTTTGGCCACCGTGCCATTGGTGGGCGGGACCGTGGACAGCCACAACAAACCCATGCAACAAGAAAAGATGTAGACGCTCCAGTTGCTCACGGGTACCAGCAAAAAGACCGTGATCACCACCGAGCGGGCGATGTAATTGAACGCCAGCAAATGGCGACCCGCAAAACGCGAGCCCATCAAGCCCACGGCGTAAGTGCCAAACACGTTGAACAAACCAATCAAGGCCAGGGCGTAGCCAGCCACTTCGGGGTTTAGCCCTTTGTCTTTGAGGTAACTGGGCAGGTGCACCCCAATGAACACCACTTGAAAGCCGCACACAAAAAAACCAGCCATCAGCCACTGAAAGCTGGGATAGGCCATGGCTTCGCGCAGGGCTTGCACAATGGTTTGATCGCGTTGGGGTGATTGGCCTTGGGCAAACGCAGGTTCACGCAAACCCAGCGACAGCGGCAGCATCAGCAAGATCATGACGGCCAGGCTCAACAAGGCTTGTTGCCAACCCCATTGGGTGATCAAAAAGCCCTCCACGGGCATCATCAAAAACTGACCAAACGAACCTGCGGCAGCGGTCAAGCCCATGGCATAAGAGCGTTTCTCAACCGGTGTGTTGCGCCCGACGATGCCATACACCACGACGTAAGTGGTGCCCGCCTGGGCCAAGCCAATCAGCACGCCCGCACTGAGCACCAGCGCCATTGGCGTGGTGGCGTGCGCCATGCCCAGCAAACCCAAAGCGTACAAAACTACGCCCATGAAAATCACGCGAAAGGCACCAAACCGATCGGCCAGCATGCCCGAGAAAATGCCTGCAACACCCCAGGTCAGGTTCTGCACGGCAATGGCCAGGGAGAAGTCTTCGCGGCCCCAAGACATGGCTTGGGTCATGGGTTGCATCCACAGTCCAAAGCCGTGTCGGATGCCCATGGAAAAGGTCAACAAAATGGCGCTGCAAATGAGCATTTGCCGCAGATCAAGCAAGGGTCGGGTGTTGTTCATGGCTTGCACTGTAGCGAATTTGCGAATGACGCGCTGCGCATGCCCGCCAATGGCCTGCCTACAATCGCCGCCCATGGCCACCAAACAACCTGAATATTCCGAAGGCTCGATCCGCGTCTTGAAAGGCTTGGAGCCTGTCAAGCAGCGACCGGGCATGTACACCCGGACCGACAACCCCCTGCACATCATCCAAGAGGTGATCGACAACGCCGCCGACGAGGCGCTGGCTGGTTTTGGCAAAAAAATCAGCGTCAGCCTGTTTGCCGACGGCTCGATTGGCATTGAGGACGATGGGCGCGGCATTCCCTTTGGCATGCACCCCGAGGAAAAAGCCCCGGTCATTGAATTGGTGTTCACCCGACTGCACGCGGGTGGCAAGTTCGACAAGGGCACGGGCGGCGCCTACAGCTTCTCGGGCGGTTTGCACGGCGTGGGCGTGAGCGTCACCAATGCCTTGGCCAAGCGCATGGAAGTCACCTCCTACCGTGACGGCCAAGTGGCTCACTTGGTCTTCCAAGGCGGCGACGTGACCGAAAAACTCAAGCTGCGCAAGGCCGAGTCGGGCGAGCGCAAACAAGGCACCGTGGTGCGGGTCTGGCCCGACGCCAAGTACTTCGAGTCGGCCAACTTGCCGCTGGGCGAACTCACGCATTTGCTGCGCAGCAAAGCGGTGTTGATGCCTGGCGTGAGCGTCACCTTGGTGCAGGAAAAAACCAAAGACAGCCAAACCTGGCTCTACAAGGGCGGTTTGCGTGACTACCTCATGCAAACGCTCAGCCACGACCCGTTCATTCCCTTGTTCGAGGGCGAGGGTTTTGCCGATGGCGGCCATGAAAGCTTTGCCGAAGGCGAGGGCGCCCAGTGGTGTTTGGCCTTCACCGAAGATGGCTCGCCGGTGCGCGAAAGCTATGTGAACCTGATTCCCACCAGTGCGGGCGGCACGCACGAAAGCGGCTTGCGCGATGGCTTGTTCAACGCGGTGAAAAGCTTCATCGACCTGCACGCTTTGCTGCCCAAGGGCGTGAAATTGCTGCCCGAAGACGTGTTTGCCCGCGCCAGTTTTGTGCTGAGCGCCAAGGTGCTGGACCCCCAGTTTCAGGGGCAAATCAAGGAGCGTTTGAATTCCCGAGACGCAGTGCGCTTGGTCTCCAGCTTTGTCAAACCGTCCTTGGACTTGTGGCTGAACGAGCATGTGGATTACGGCAAGAAGCTGGCCGAATTGGTCATTCGCGCGGCGCAGTTGCGCCAAAAAGCCGGTCAAAAAGTGGAGAAACGCAAAGGCTCTGGCGTGGCTGTCTTGCCGGGCAAGCTGACCGATTGCGAAAGCCGAGACTTGGCGCACAACGAGTTGTTTTTGGTCGAGGGCGACAGTGCGGGCGGCAGCGCCAAGATGGGCCGCGACAAAGAAAGCCAAGCCGTGCTGCCCCTGCGCGGCAAGGTGCTCAACACTTGGGAAGTGGAGCGGGACCGCTTGTTTGCCAACAACGAGGTGCACGACATGGCCGTGGCCATTGGTGTGGACCCCCATGGCCCCAACGACACACCCGACATGAGTGGTTTGCGCTACGGCAAGGTCTGCATTTTGAGTGACGCTGACGTGGACGGCTCGCACATCCAGGTGTTGTTGCTGACCCTCTTTTTCCGCCATTTCCCCAAGCTGATCGAGGCGGGCCATGTGTACGTGGCGCGGCCTCCATTGTTCAGGGTCGACGTGCCAGCCCGTGGCAAAAAACCTGCCGCCAAGATGTATGCGCTGGACGAGGGCGAGCTCACCACCATCCTCGACAAATGCGCCAAGGACGGCGTGTCCCGCGAGAAATGCAGCATCAGCCGCTTCAAAGGCTTGGGCGAAATGAACGCCGAGCAGCTCTGGGACACCACCTTGAACCCCGACACACGGCGCTTGTTGCCCGTGCAATTGGGCGTGCTGGACTTTGCACAAACCGAGGGCCTGATCACCCAATTGATGGGTAAGGGCGAGGCCGCCGCGCGGCGTGAACTGATGGAGTTGCACGGCGACGCCATCGAGATTGATGTTTAAAAGCCATGAGTGACACACCTGTGATTGATTTGAATGCCTCGTCCGAGTCGGACGACGGCATCGCCTTAGGGCATTACGCCCAACGCGCCTACCTGGAATACGCCCTGAGCGTGGTCAAGGGCCGGGCCTTGCCCGATGTCTGCGACGGCCAAAAGCCCGTGCAGCGGCGCATTTTGTATTCGATGTCCCGCATGGGTTTGGGCTTTGGTGGCCCCAACGGCGCAGTGGGTGCCAGACCTGTGAAGAGCGCCCGTGTGGTGGGCGATGTGCTGGGCCGTTACCACCCGCACGGCGACAGCGCCGCCTACGACGCCTTGGTGCGCATGGCGCAAGATTTTTCGCAGCGCTACCCGCTGATCGACGGCCAAGGCAACTTCGGTTCCCGCGACGGTGATGGCGCTGCGGCCATGCGCTACACCGAGGCGCGTTTGGCCCGCATCACCAGTTTGTTGCTGGACGAAATCGACGAGGGCACGGTGGACTTTCAGCCCAACTACGACGGCTCCACCGAAGAGCCCAAGCAGTTGCCTGCTCGCTTGCCCTTTGCCTTGCTCAATGGCGCCAGTGGCATTGCCGTGGGCATGGCCACCGAAATCCCCAGCCACAACCTGCGCGAAGTGGCCGACGCTTGCGTGGCGCTCATCAAAAACCCCAA
>CANJUS010000015.1:0-10455 GCA_947477505.1 Comamonadaceae bacterium
AAAGTGACGCACCTGACCCCTATGACCATGGTTGAGTCCCCCTACCCCCATTTGTTCATTCCCCAGGTTTTGGCCGGGCAGACGCTGAAAAACCGCATCACGCATGCGTCCATATCTCCCCGGTTTGGCGCTCACCAAGGGCTGCACCCACGCTATTTGCACTATTACGTGAACCGCGCCAAAGGGGGTGCGGCCATGGTGGTGACCGACCCCATCGGCATCTCACCCCAGCACGGGCCCGAGCGCTTGTGCGCCTTCAATGACAGCATGGTCGATGACCTGCGCCGCTTGGCCGATGGGGTGCGGGCGCACGACAGCGTGTTGATCGGACAGGTGCAAGACACAGGTCGGGGCCGTCACGTGCCTGGGCGCACCTATCAGTCCATGGGTGCATCAGCCTTGCCCGACGACTTGAGCTACTCCATGCCCCGCGCCATGGGCGCCAGTGAGATCTTGCGCTTTATTGCCGACACCGCGCAGTCTTGTCAACGCATGCAAGCCTGTGGATTTGGTGGCATCGAGGTGTCGGCCGGCCATGGCCATTTGTTTCACCAATTTTTGTCGCCCCGATCAAACCAGCGCGATGACGCTTACGGCGGCGATGTGCAGCGGCGATTGCGTTTTTTGGTCGAACTGTGCCAAGCCATTCGTGCGGTGTGCGGAAGCGGTTTCATCATTGGCGTGAAATTGCCTGGCAACGACGGGGTGCCCGGCGGCATTGGCGCTGAACAGGCCGGTCAGATCGCACACAACTTGGTGTCTGCGGTGCACGTGGATTACCTGACTTATTGCCAGGGCTCGCACCACCGCAGCTTGGAGATGCACCTGCCTGACGACAGTTACCCACGCCAAACTTATATGGGCTTGATTCGCCAACTCAAAGCCCATACGCCCAACGTCCCGGTGATGGGTTTGGGGCGCATCACCGACCCGGCAGAGGCAGAGGCGATTTTGGCGCGCGGAGACGCCGAGATGATTGGCTTGGGTCGGTCCTTGATCGTCGACCCTGGCTGGCCCCAAAAGGCCCAAGCCGGACGCGCCAGTGACATCCGCTACTGCGTCTCGTGCAACACCTGCTGGAAAACCATCAACAACAACCGCCACATGGGCTGCGACAACAACCCGCGCATGGCCCAGGCCGACGAGCTCGATGAACGCTTGGCACCTGCGCCACAAGTGCGCAAAGTGGCTGTCGTCGGCGCAGGCATCGCGGGCATGCAAGCGGCCGTCACAGCGGCCATGCGCGGCCACCAAGTCATGGTGTGGGGCAATTCCGCACACGTGGGGGGCAAAGCGCACTTGATGGCGCAATTGCCCTTGGCCGAATCCATGTCAAGCGTTTACGACCACCAATGGATCACCGCGCAGCGTTTGGGTGTGGGCTTTGAATTGGGCCGACCCGCTCAACTCAACGATGTATTGGATTGGCAGCCCGATGCTGTTGTGTTGGCCACCGGCGCCACCATGACATGGCCGCAGGACTTGCCCGCCGATTTGCAAGCAATGGGGGTGGTGCCCGACCTGCGCCAAGCAATGGCAGAGCTGCTCGCCCACCCTGGCCCACAAAGTGGCACCGCCGTCATTTATGACCTGGACCAAACCGAAGGCACCTATGCCGCTGCCGAATATTTGCGCGACCGCTTTGAGCGCGTGGTGGTGCTCTCGCCCCGCGAGACCATCGCAGAAGAGGTGGTGTTGGTGATGCGCCAACGCATCCACCGGCGTTTTTTTGAGCGTGGCATTGAAGTCAAGACTTGGGTCGACCCGGTGTGGACCGACCGCTTTGAAGACGAAGCCTGCCTGCAATACCGCAGCGTGTTTGGCGGCCCCTTGCAAGACATCGAAAACGTGGCCTTTTTTGCATATGCCGCGCCACGCCGCCCCAATAACGAACTGCACCAGGCCCTGTTGTCCGCAGGCTTGAATGTGACCTTGGTGGGCGACTGTAAGATCGCCCGCGACACTTTGTCGGCCACGACCGAAGGCCACGAAGCTGGCATGAAAATTTGACCCCACCCTCAGAAGGACCCTAGCGATGAGCAACCCCACCCTGACCCTGGACCCCAAAACCACCGCGCTGGTGCTGATTGATTTGCAGCACGGCATTGTGGCCATGGACGTTCACCCCCAACCCAGCAGCGCCGTGGTGGCGCAGGCCAAGAAGATGGCCGACGCGTTTCGCGCTGCCCACGCCCCCGTGGTGTGGGTGACCGTGGGCACCTTGGGCGCTGAAGATGCGCTCGCTCCTTTGGCCGACGCCATGCCCCCGCCTGCCGCAGCCAAGCCAGCCAATTGGTCCACCGTGGTCGATGCCGCAGGCGCCCAAGCCAGCGACTTGCACATCACCAAACGCCAATGGGGTGCTTTTTACGGCACCGAACTCGACCTGCAACTGCGCCGCCGTGGCATCCGCACCATTGTGCTGGCGGGCATCAGCACCAATGTGGGCGTGGAGTCGACCGCGCGCGACGCTTATGAGCGTGGCTACCACCAGGTTTTTGTGTCGGACGCCATGTCCAGCCCATCGGCCGAAGCCCATGCCAACACCTTGAAATTCACCTTGCCCCGCATTGGCCTGACCCGCAGCACCGCCGATGTTTTGGCGGCCCTGGCCGGCCATTGAGCATTGACAACACAGCCTCACCACCGACGAACCGAGAGGATCTCAGATGACCCACCATGCACGCACCCCTGTCCTGAACCATGCGCTGGCTCAGGGCCTGAAAAATGCAGCCTGCTGTATCTTGATTTGCCTGAGTGGGTCCGCCCTGGCCCAAAGCACCGACTGGCCCACCCGACCCGTGGTGTTGATCAACCCTTTTTCTGCCGGTTCTTCGGTCGACGTGGTGGGTCGTTTGATCGCCCAAAAAATTGCGGTCAACACGGGCCAAGGCATCACCGTGGACAACAAAACCGGGGCCAGTGGCAACATTGGCACCGACTTTGCCGCCCGTGCCAAGCCCGATGGCTACACCTTGTTGTTGGGCTCACCTGGGACCATGGCCATCAACCCATGGCTGTTTAAAAAGTTGCCCTACGACGCGCTGAAAGACTTTGTGCCCATCTCGGTGCTGGTGTCGTTTCCGCAAGTGGTCACCACCAGCCCCAAGCAACCGTTTAAAAACTTCAACGAATTTGTCACCGCAGCCAAAGCCGCGCCCGACAAAATGGCTTATTCGTCCTCGGGACAGGGCTCCACCTCGCACCTGGTGATGGAGTTGATCCGCGCCGATGCTGGCCTGAAGATCACCCATGTGAGCTACCGCGGCGACTCGCTGGCCACCCAAGCCATGATGGCCGGAGACGTGCAAGTCACTGTGGGTGGTTTGCCTTCGATGTCGCCCTTGATCCGCGCTGGCAATGTGCGGCCCTTGGCGGTGACATCGAACAAGCGCTCACCCCAATTCCCTGATTTGCCATCGATGGCCGAATTCATCCCTGGCTTTGACGCCACCGCTTGGGTGCTGTTGATGGCCCCAGCGGGCACCCCGCCCCAAGTGGTCCAGCGCATTTCAGCCGAAGTGGCCAAAGCCTTGAGCGACCCGCAAGTGCGCCAGCAGCTGGATGCACAAGGCGTCACCCCCGTGGGCAGCAACCCCGCCGAAAGTGCTGTGTTTCACCGCAAAGAGTTGGACAAGTTCAAGCGCGCCGTGGACTTGTCTGGCGCCACGATGGAGTGAGCTAAACGCCCGCCCCGCCCAAAGCCTGGGCCATGCGCCAAGCCAAGCCAAAGGATTGGGCCAGCCCGTTGCCGGGCAGGTAGCCTTGTGCGCCGCGCCCAGACAACCCTGCGGCGCACCCCCCCGCGGCCCACACGCCGCGGATCCACTCGCCTTGGGCATCCAGCACACGGCCATCGCCATCGGTGACCAACCCGCCTTGGGTGTGCGACAAAGCCCCTGTCACCCAAGATGCCAAATACGGGCCGATCAGCACCCGGGCAAATTGACTGCGGCCCAAAGGGTCGCTGGCGCGCCCCTGCGCCATCGCGGTGACCTGCTGCAATGTGGTTTGCAAACCCTGCACGTCCACCCCGGCCAGGGCGGCCAAAGCCGGCACATCATCGGCACGCATCACCTGCCCAGCTTGCAAAGCTTCTTGATATGCCGAATGCTGGGCCAAGCCCGAGCCGATGTGGTCGTCAAACACCTCCAGCGCCAGCCCACCGGGTTGGGCCATCACCCATGGGGCCAGGGCCGACGGGCCGATGTCTTCGCGCACAAAGCGCTGGCCTTGCCGATTGACCAAGATGCCGCCCATGGTGGGGATGGCCATGCCCAAACGCGTGCGCCCCCCGGGGTTGGTATGGCCTTGCCCTTGAAAGCCGTCCATGCCCCACAGATGCGCGCCCCAAGCCAAGCCCAAGGCCATGGTGCTGCCATCGCTGTGGGCCGCACCGTTGTATAGCGCGCCGCGCATGGGCGCAATGTGTTGCGCCACCCAATCGGCATTGGCGCCAAACCCGCCCCCAGCGAGCATCACATGGTGCGCGCGCAAACTTGTTGACCCATCCAACCCTTCAAAGCCCAAGGCCGATCGCTCCAAATTGACACGCCGCGGGCACAAAGTAATCCGCTGTTGGGCCTGGACTTGGCTGCGCAAGCACTGGTGCAAAGCGGCACCACCGGCCGGCACCGTGCTGTGAAACCGGCACTGGCTGTGTCCGGGGGAAACCACGTCAGGCAAAAAATCAATCGGCGCATGCAAGCCCAGGCTCAAAAAATCCAGCACCTCGGGCAAGGCATGGGCCACAGGTACGGCAATGCGCTCATTCACACTGTCACCCGCAAAAGCCCTGAGGTCTGACAACCATGCGTCGGGGCTGTCGCGCACACCCGCCTTGGCTTGCAAGGCCGAGCCCGCCGCAGGGAACAAGCCCCCGCTGATGGCCAAGTTATTGGCTTGGTCCATGTGGGGATCGACCAACAACACGCGCTGGCCGTGCTGGGCCGCAGCCAGCGCGCCCATCATGCCTGCGGCACCGGCGCCCAACACCATCAGATCGAATTCATTCAACACAGGTCATCTCGCATCGCTCAAAGTACAAAGTGACGGGCACGCAAGAGGTTGCAAACATAGGACACCGCACATGAACCACGCAGCATCAACCCAAAGTAGCGCCCGAGCGGCGGATGATGGGCAGCCATTTGGCCGACTCGTCGCGGATGAGTTGGGTGAATTTCTCCGGTGAGCCGCCAGCCGGGTCCAAGCCAGCGGCTTGCAAACGTTGGCGCACCGATTCATCTTGCAAGGCAAGGTTGATCGCTGCATTGATGCGCTCCACCAAGGGCCTGGGGGTGCCAGCGGCCACCAGCACGCCGTTCCACGCGATGGCCTCAAAGCCTTTCAGGCTGGCCACGCCGCTTTCAGACACGGTGGGCACCTCGGGCGTGAGCCCATACCGTTGCAAGCCCGTGACCGCGATGGCTTTGAGGCGGCCGGCTTTGATCTGTGGCGTGAGCAAAGTGGGCACCGCCGCGATCATGTGGGTCTCACCTGCAACCGTGGCCAACACGGCTGGTGGCCCGCCATTGAAAGGAATGTGCACCGCAAACGCACCGCTCAGGGCCTTGATGTACTCCATGCACAGGTGTGATGAACTGCCATTGCCCACCGACGCAAAGTTGTACTTGCCCGGGCTGGCCTGCAACAAAGCCAGCAGCTCAGCCAAGTTGTTGGCCGGCAAGCCCGCATGGACGGCGATCAGATTGGGCTGCGAGGTCGTCAATACCACCGGTGCCAAATCACGCAAAGGCGCATACGGCAAGCGCGGATAAAGGTGAGGGCCAAACGCCAAAGGACCATTGAACGACATCACCCAAGTGTGCCCATCGGGGGCCGACTGCGCCACCTCGGCCGTGCCCGCCGTGCCACCGGCTTGCGGCTTGTTCTCCACCACGATGGGGGTACCCAGTTGATCGCGCAGCTTGTCTTGCATGGCGCGGGCAATCACGTCCAGCGACGAACCGGCCGGTGCGACCACCACCCACCGAATGGGCTTGGCGGCAAAACTTTGGGCCCAAACCCATGGCGAGGCCATGGCCGATGCAGCCACCCCTAAAAACAAGCGACGCCTGGGCATCAAGGACGATGGTTTGAACATGGCAAAAACTCCTTTTTCAGTGCATCAAAACGTTTTGAGCCAAGCCGCCACACGCTGCAAGCGATGCACGGGGTCGGCTTCGAGCAAGGCGCTGTGTTTTTGCGCCGGGCTCAGCGGCAACAACTCCAGCCAACGGTGGGCCACCCAGGCGCAGTCGTCAAATGCGGCTTCACCGCGCCAAGGCCATTGCGCGGCATCCATGCCCCGCTCGTGCCACTGCGCAGACAACTGCTCCAAGCGTTGCGCGGCAAAGTGCAAGGCCGCAGGCACAGGCACATGCGGGTCATCGGGCAGCAAAGTGACCGCGGCCCGCCACAGCCCGTTGGGCGCTTGGACATGTTCGCCCAAACGAAAGCGCGCGCCGCCTTGGCACAGCACCCGCAACAAGTTCGGTTGCAAGGCTTCGACCTCGAGCAAATGGGCCACACAACCTTGGTTCATCAAGCGCTCTTGCGCACCGGCTTGGCGCACCTCTTGGCCGCGGGCCAACATCACCACGCCAAACGGCGTGCTTTGTTGTTGGCATTGTCGAATCAGGGTGAGATAGCGCACCTCAAATATTTGCAGGTGCAGCAACCCCTGTGGCAACAGGCCTTGGCTCAGCGGGAACAAGGGCAGGTCGATCACTGCTCAAGGCTTCCATTTGTATTTGACCTGCACCGACAAAGCCCCATGCAATCGGTTTTCGTAGTCGGGCAGCAAGGTCACGCCCACACCCCAACTGTGCCATTCGCGCGCGGCCACCGGGGTTAAAAAAGGAAACGCCCCGCCACTGAGCATATTGGGGTAACCATCGATGACCCCGACAAAAGCACCCCACCTCCAGCCCCCGGCCAGCCAAGGGGTCCAGTACGCGCCGGCGTAATGGCTGCGCGCCCAATCGCTGTTGTGGAAAAAGCCCGCAGACCATGACACCGCCTCGGACTGGCGCCACTCGGCACCCAAACCCGTGTTGTCATTGTTGAAGTTCACCGCATGTTTGGGGAAGTGATAAGAGATAAAGCCCGGATTGATCCACACATCGCCCGCGGCCGATGGGCTTTGTGCGCCAGCGCCCAAAGCCAAACCCCAAGCCCAGCAAAGCGATAAAAATTTTAAAAACCAAGACCAAAGCGGGGCAGGACCAGCGGCCTGAGAAGGGTGAAAACGATGCATATCGGCATCCTAACCGCTCACCCACTGGGGTCGCTGCCAAGACAGCTTGCCACTGGAAATCAAGCTAGCATTGCCCCAGCTTTACCCTTGGAGGCATCTGTGAGTGCACTTTTCAGCGAATTCGAACTCGGCTCAGGCCGTGGCCCCCTCAAATTGGCCAACCGCATCGTGGTCGCCCCGATGTGCCAATACTCTTGCAAAGATGGCATGGCTGACGATTGGCACCTCATGCATTGGGGCAATTTGCTCAACAGCGGGGCCGGGCTTTTCACCATCGAAGCCACCGCCGTGTCCGAGCGGGGCCGCATCACCCCGGGCTGCCTGGGCATTTACAACGATGCCACGGCCCATGCACTGGGTGACCGCTTAGAACGTGCACGCCGACTCGCGCCACCGGTGCCCGTGTCCATTCAAATTGGCCATGCCGGGCGCAAGGCCTCCAGCCATGTGCCTTGGAACAGCGGCAAGCTGATCCCGCAAAGTGAGGGCGGTTGGTGGCCCGAGGCACCGTCTGCCGTGCCCATCAGCGAAGCTGAACCAGCCCCGCAAGCCATCAGCACCGCCGACTTGGATGTGATTTTGAAAGACTTCGTGCGCGCTGCCCAGCGGGTGCAAGACATTGGCATCGAAGCGATCGAACTGCATGGCGCACACGGCTACTTGCTGCACGAGTTTTTGTCGCCCCTGTCGAACCAACGAACCGATGCTTTTGGCGGCAATTTTGAAAACCGCATCCGCTTTCCTTTGCAGGTGTTTGAAGCGGTGCGCCAGGTCTACAGCGGCACGTTGGGCATTCGACTGTCGGCCACCGACTGGGTCGAAGGCGGCTGGACCGCCGAAGAAACCGCCGATTTTTCACTTCGCCTGAAACAAGCCGGTGCCAACTTTGTGCACATCTCCACCGGCGGCGTTTCACCCTTACAGAAAATCAACTTGGTGCCAGGCTACCAGGTGCCCTACGCCAAGATGGTGAAAGAAAAGTCGGGGCTGCCCACCATGGCCGTGGGGCTGATCACCGAACCGGCCCACGCCGAATCCATCATTGCCAACCAAGAGGCAGACCTGGTGGCACTGGCGCGCAGTTTTTTGTACAACCCCCGCTGGGCGTGGGCCGCCGCCGCCGAACTCAAGGGTTCTGTCCAAGCCACGCCCGCTTACTGGCGTTGCATGCCGCGCGAAGCGCAGCACATATTCAGCACCGCCAAAATCGGCATGCGCTAGTGCGCTGTCGCTGGTCCGTTCAAGCCCGCGTTTGGGCCTGCAGACCTTCGAACACCGTGGGGTAACGCAAGCGCAACCGCAGCTCTTGCTTCATGCGGGTGTTGTCCAGCCGCCTGGACTCGCTCATGAAACTCAGCAGCATCAAGGGCAACTGGTCTTGCGCGGTGTCGCGCGCCACCCGTGCTGGCCGGGGCAGGCCAAACACATCGGCCGCGACATCAAAGTAATCGCCCATTTTGAGTTGGCTGTCATCGCTGACGTGGTAGACCCGTTGCGATTGGCCGCGCCAAAGTGCCAACCAGCAAGCACGGGCCAGGTCATCGGCATGGATGTGGTTGGTGTACACATCGTCTTTGGCTTGCAACACCGGCGTGCCTTTGCGCAAGCGCTCCAAAGGTGTGCCACCTTCTCGGTCCAAGGCGTAAATACCGGGGATGCGCAGGATGCTCACCCGGGTGCCTTGGCGCAGACCCGGGCCCTTGCCGTGCCAGCGCAACCGCATTTCCGCGTCCACACGGCGAATGGCGCGGGGTGTGAACGGTGTGACCGGTTGAGATTCATGCACCCACCCACCTTGGCAGTCGCCATACACCCCGCTGGTGGAGCCGTATACCCAGCTTTGCGGACCAGAGCGACGGGTCAGGCTGCGCAACAAAGCCTGCGTGCGCGGGTCACCAAAGCCCTGAGCAGGTGGCGGTGCCAAGTGCACGACCCGGGTGGCCAAACCCGCCAAACGGCGCAGGCTGCGAGGCTCGTCAAGGTTGCCCCACAAAGGCGTGATGCCAAGCTGGCGCAAACCAGCCCTTTTATCGGGCGATGAGGTCAGCGCCATCACCCGCACCGAACTGGGGGTCAACTGGGCCAAACGCTGACCCACGTCGCCACAGCCCACGATGAGCAAGCGTTGGCGCCGAAAGCGGGCGGGCAAGGCCCCCAGGGGTGATGGGTTTGAAGGCAAAATCGCAGTCTTTAGAAAAAATTCAATCCCAAGGATAACCAAACATGAGTTTCAGTGTCACGGTTCAACCCAGCGGCCGCCATTTCACAGCCGATGCCAACGAGACTTTGCTCAGTGCCGGCCTGCGCCAAGGCATTGGCCTGCCCTACGGCTGCAAAGACGGCGCCTGCGGATCTTGCAAGTGCAAAAAAATCAGTGGCGATGTGGTCATGTCCGAATACCAAAGCAAGGCTTTGAGTGACACCGAAAAAGAGCAAGGCCATATATTGACTTGTCGCGCCACGGCCATGTCCGATCTGGTGTTGGAGTCGCGTCAGGTCACGGAAGAAGGGGCTTTCCCCATTCGCAAAATGCCGGTGCGTGTGCTCAGCCTGAGCGATGCATCCCACGATGTGAAGGTGATCCAGTTGCAATTGCCCGCCAACGATGCATTTCAGTTCCGTGCAGGCCAGTACATCGATTTTTTGTTGCGCGATGGTTCGCGGCGCAGCTACTCGATGGCCAATGCCCCCCACACCTTGGTGGCGGGCAGCCCCAGCGTGGAGTTGCACATCCGGCACATGCCTGGCGGCAAATTCACCGACCACGTGTTTGGTGCCATGAAAGAGAAAGAGATTCAGCGCATCGAAGGCCCCCAGGGCAGCTTCTTTTTGCGTGAAGACTCCACGCAGCCCTTGGTGTTTTTGGCCTCGGGCACCGGCTTTGCGCCGATCAAGGCGATCATCGAACACATGCGACATGCGGGCATCGAGCGCCCCGCCACGCTGTATTGGGGTGGACGCCGCCCGGCCGATTTGTACATGGACGCATGGGTGCGCGAACAAACCGCGGCCCTGCCCTGGCTGAGCTACGTGCCCGTCGTCTCAGACGCTTTGGCCGAGGACGCCTGGAGCGGGCGCACGGGTTTTGTGCACCGTGCGGTGCTGGCAGATTTTGCCGACCTCAGCGGCCACCAGGTGTATGCCTGCGGTGCACCCATCGTGGTGGATTCTGCGCGGCTGGATTTTTGCGGCCATGC
>CANJUS010000016.1:0-10454 GCA_947477505.1 Comamonadaceae bacterium
CATTGGCGGGCGGATATTGGCAAAGCGAAGGCTTGGATGTGCACCATGTGGTGTCACCTGCCACCACCAACACGCCATTGAAGTTGCTCGACGGCAGCGCCGATGTGTCTTGGGGCGGGCCGATGCGGGTCATGATGCACCACGATGCCGACCCGCGCTGCCCGCTGGTGTGTTTTGGCCAAGTGGTGGCCAAAGATCCTTTTGTGTTGGTCGGGCGAAGCCGCAAACGGCGTTTTCAGTGGGCCGATTTGCAAGGCCTGAGGGTGGCCCCCGCAGGCGATGTGCCCACCCCTTGGATGACCTTCCAAGACGACTTGCAACGGGCTGGAATGGACCCCGCAGCCATTGCAGCGCACCGTGTGCGACCGATGGCACGCAACATCAAGGCTTATTTGCGCCACGAGGTGGATGTGGTGCAAGTGTTTGAACCCTACGCCGACCAATTGGTTCGCGATGGACAGGGCCATGTATGGCACCGTTTCACGCAGCGAGGAGACATCGCCTACACCACCTTCTATGCCACCCGCTCCATGACCCAGCGCCGCCGCGACGAATGCCACCGTTTGGTCGCTGGGATGGCGCGCGCCCAACAAGCCTTGGCCCAGGCCAGTGCGGCAGATGTGGCCCACGCGGTGGCCCCGTTTTTGCCAACGCTTGCACCCGAAGCATTGACGCGCATCGTGCACAGCTATCGCTTGCATGGCCTGTGGGCCACGCGACCGGACTTGCCGGCCGGGGCGTTTTTGCGGCTCAAAGCCGCCTTGGTCTCGGGGGGGTTGATTCAACGCGACCCCAGCTACACGCAAGTGGTCGACCAAGCGCTCTCACATACCCCTTGAACTTTGGACTGTGCCCATGACAAGCAGCAACGCCGTGCCCACCATCGACATGGCCCCCTTTTTAGAAGGCGATTTACAGGCCCAGGAAAGCATTGCAAAACGGGTGGCACAAACTTGTGAACACACCGGTTTTTTGATCATCTCAGGCCATGGTTTTCCCAGCGGGTTGTTTGACACTGCCACCCAACAACTGTTTGATTTTTTTGATCTGCCGCACGAGACCAAGCAACAATGGCACCCCACGGGTCCGTCCAAACAGCGTGGATTTCATGGCTTTGCCACGCGGGGCTTGGCACACACTTTGGGCCAAAAAACACCGCCTGATTTGCGCGAGTCATTGTTCCTTGGACCCATGGACGACCACCGTGCACACTACCAGCACATGCCACAAGCGGCCACCAGTTATGCGCCCAATTTGATCCCCACTGTGCCGGCAGGCCTGGATCAAACACTGACCCGCTTGTACCGCGCCTATGAAAAACTGGCCGAAGACATGATGCGCTTGTTTGGTGCGGCACTGCGCTTGCCCCCAGGGCATTTTGACGGGGTGTTGCAACGCCACTTCAGCATTTTGTCGTGCCACCACTACCCGGTGTTGACCGAAGCACCGCTGCCCGACCAACTGCGCACCGGTGCGCACACCGACTATGGGGCAATGACCATTTTGGCCACGACCGATGCACAAGGTGGCTTGGAGGTGCAAATGCCCGACGGGCGCTGGATGGCGGTGCAACCCAAGCCGGGTGAGTTTGTGGTCAATCTGGGCGACATGATGGCGCGCTGGACCAACGATCGCTGGGCCTCCACTTTGCACCGCGTGGCCAATCCACCACTGGGTGTGGCGCAAAGCCGTCGCTTATCGATCGGGATGTTTGTGCACCCCAATTACGATCAAAGCATCGCCTGTGTGCCCACCTGTGTGGCCCCCGGTGAAACGCCCCGCTACCCCGCCATGACAGCGGGCGAACACATCCAGCGCAAGATCGAAGCCAGTCACCTCAAGGCTTGATTCAGTTGGCGATGTGGCCCAGGGCCTGACCAATGGCGGCCACACTGCTGGCACCGCCGAGGTCTTGCATGGTTTGATGCAACAAGGTCACGCCTGAGGGCTTCAAACTGAGCGCGGCATTGGCGCTGAATTTGGCCAGCACGCGTTCGTCGCTGGGCGGGCGGGTGTGGTTGCCGTCCACATCATCAATGCGCTGGGTGATCTTTTCGCCACTGAGCAACTCGCAGGTGATGACCGCTTCAAAGTGTTGGGGAAAGCGGGCATTGGCCAGGGGGATCCAGCTGATTTTTTGGGCCAAGGCACGCACATCTGCCGATGCACTGTGCTCAAAGCTGGCCACATCGACGCGACCTTCTATCCAACGCATGGCCACCGTGATGGGCAAGCTCCAGCGCGCCGCATGGCCATTGGCGGGGTTCAAGGCCCTGGACCACGGTTCGCAAATGACGGGTGCCGCCCCTTCGGGCACCTCGCACACCATGGCCTTGATTTGCGCAACTTCAATACCGCGCTGAGCCAACAACCCGGCGGCTTCGATGAAGGGGTGCAGGTAATGACAGCAAGGGTAAAACTTGATGGCGGCATCGGGCATGTGCCAACGCTGGCCCAAGTCACCCAAAGATTGAACAAACCGCTCGGCGGCTGCTCGGTCGTGGGCGAACTGGGCGAACAAGCCCCAGCGGCCCTCGAGCGCCGTCTCCGGCCCGGTCATGCCGGCTTGGGCCAACTGCACAGCCAACAAGCCTGAATGGGCGGCCCAACCAGGGTGCAATGATTTGACAGAAGAGCCATTGCTGACAAACTCCATCACGCCGCTGGACTGGCTCAATGCAATGCCCATGGCGGCCACGGCTTGGTCCTCTGACAAACCAGCCAACTCTGCCCCGACCCAAGCCGCAGCCAAGGTGCCCGCCACAGAGCTGGCTTGGAACCCTTGTGCATGAAAGCCCCCGGGTGCGGCCAAGCCCATGCGGGCCAAGGCCTCCCACCCGCGCACATAGGCCCCCAACATGGCCGCGCCTGTGCTGTTGCGCGCTTGGGCCATGGCCAACGCGGCCGATGCCACCACCGAACTGCCGTGGATGATGGAGCCGGTGTGGGTGTCATCAAACTCCAGGCTGTGCATCAAGCCCCCATTGACCAAGGCCGCATCGGCGGGTGCTGCGCCCACAGCTTGTCCCAGCACCGTGCAAGGCCCACCCACGGCCAAGCTTCGCCCCAGCTCGCGATAGGGCGCACCCACCTGGGCACTGGCCGCAGCCAAGCCCACACCCAGTGCATCTAAAAAATGCCAACGCGCTGCGTGGCTCACCGCTGGGGGCAAGGGCTGCGCCGCGCAAGCGCGCAAGGCGCGCACCCATTGGCGCAACCCGCTCATGGGCGCGCACCCCGTGTGATGTTGGCCATCGCCTCGCGCCAGCCCATGGCCAGCAATGCCGCATCGCCTTCGATCATGCGGGCCAACCAAGCCGGTGCGGCGGGCAACACATCACCGATGTTCTCGGCCAACTTGGACAAAAGCGTGGGTTCGTCAAAGGGTTGGTCTGCGCCCCCGCGTGGGCTCTCCACCGTGGCCGAGCGTTGCTCCCCATCGTGAAAGGTCCAGGTGACCCGCGCTGGTCGGTCGCGTGGTGGTGGCCCCGCGCCCGCATAAGCGGCCAATTTGACACGCCGGCGCAGTGCGGCAATGGCCGGGTCTTGCAAGGTATCAAAGGTGAATGAGGCTGCACCGCCGGTTCCGCGCAAGGTGGTCGCGGCCACGGCATGGGGCATGGAAAATTTGGCGGCCAGCACCGTGGCGGGCTCGACGGTGGAAAGAGACAAACCAGCCGGTCCGGCTTCGACGCAAATTTCGGCAATGTCTGCAGGCGTGCGCTGACCGAGTTGTGCGCGCAAACTCAAGCTGGCCTCCACAGCGGCATGCGCGTAGTTGCAACACGCGAAAATCTTGTGGTAACCATTGCTCACCGACCAGCGCTCACCCAGGCCCACGCTCAGTTGCTCGGGCAAACAACGGGTGCGCAAATTGGTGGCAAATACGTCGTAGGGTGTGTGGATGCCCCCGGCAATGCCGGCCTGGGCCCAGTCGGCGGCGCGCATGCCCACCCACGCACCAGCCGATGTCCAAGCGTTGCGCACCAGGGAGCCTTCAACGGCCGTGTCAAACGGGCCAGCAAAAGTCATTGATGTGGCACCGGTCACGCAGTCTTGCAAGCGTTGTGCATCGTGCCCGCGCACCAAAGACACGGCCACCGCCGCCCCCAAAGTGGCAAATGCCGCGTGCGGGTGAACGTAAAAGCTGGGGAAGGGGTAGGCCAGGGCAAAACGGGTGGTGACCTCGTAGGCCACCGCCACCGCCCGCAACACTTGCTCCACGCTGGCGTTGCAAGCCTGTGCCTCGGCCAACAATGCGGGCAAGGTGTAGGCACCGCCATGGCAGGCCGCATTGCGAAAACCTTCGTCAAGTTCGCACCAGGTGATGGCCATGCCATTGGCACAGGCCGCGGCATAGCGGTCCACGCAGGCGGCACCTGGGGCCAGCACCGTGGACTCTTGAACAGGCGAACTGCTGCCCACAAAGCCTTGGCGGGCCAGGGCCACTTGAGGCTCGAGCGAACCCGCCACGATGGCACCGATGTCATCGGCCAAGATGGTGGCCGCCCGACGGCGAATGGCCGTGGGCAAAGGTGAACTGCAGGCTTTGGCCGCCCATGCAAACAAAATTTGTGTGTGTTCGCTCGCCGTCTGGCGAGCGTTCAATGCGGTGTTTTGGGTCATGCGAACTCCGTTGATGACCCCATGGTACAGTGACTTGCACCGGGTGAAAAATGGCTTTTTTGATCCACTTTGGCGCATCCAAGCAAGCGCCCGAACCAAGATTTGGCAACACAGGAGATCGCGCATGAAACGGGGCTACGCCAACACACCTGAAGGGCAAATACATTTCTACAACCATGGGCGCGGCCAACCCTTGCTGATGCTGCACGAGACACCGCGCTCGGCTTGGAGCTTCGCCCCCCTCATGCGCAAAATGGGCACACGGTTCAATTGCTTTGCGCCCGACACCTTGGGTTTTGGCATGTCCGATGGCCCCGCCCCTGGCACCCGCATGGAAGATTTGGCGCGCAGCATGATCCATTTCATGGACGACGTGGGCATCGAACGCGCCCATGTACTGGGCTTTCACACGGGCAACAAAATTGCAGCAGCGATGGCGGCGGCTTACCCCAAACGCATCGACAAAACGGTGCTCATCGGCATGACCCACAGCATGATTGTGTCGCGCAAAGACCGCAACGCGGCCATCATGGAGGTGGTGCGCAAACACATGGGTACCTACCAAGCCAATCCTGACGGCTCGCATTTATTGCGCAATTGGGCGGCCGACTTCAGTGGCTTGGCCCAAGTGTGGTGGAACCCGGCCATCATGACGGGGCGGCGCATCACGCCTGAGGCTTTGCGCGGCCAAGAGGCGCGCATGGTGGAGATGATCCAGTGCCGCAACCACATTGCCCAGGTTTACAGCATGAATTTTGACTTTGACTTGTCGGCCACCTTGCGCCGCATCAAGTCGCCCACCCAAGTCATTGAATGCTGCGTTCCCGAAGAAGCACACCTGGGTGCACAAGGGCCCAAAATGATCAAGCTGCTCAAACGCGGCGAATTGGTCACCTTGCAAAACGCAGGCTTTGATGCCACCGAAGCCTTTGCCAGCGATATTTCGCGCCACGCGAGTCGGTTTTTCCTACAGCCCTGAAAGGTCATCATGCGCATTTGGCACCAAAGCTTTACCGACCTGACGGTCATGCCCCTGTACCGCAAAACCCTGACCGAGCATGCGGCCAAGGTCATGGGCTCCGACGCCAGCGTGATGATCCATGGCTTGCGGCCAGGCACCTATGCACCGGGTTGCGCCCCTATCGATGCCATCAAGCACCGCTATGTGGCAGCCGCGTTGGAGATGCAAGTCTGTGATGCTGCGCTGGTGGCCCAAAGCGAGGGGTATGACGCGGTGGCCATCGGTTGTTTTTTCGACCCCGCTTTGCGCGCCGCACGCTCTTTGGTCAATATCCCGGTGCTGGGCTTGGGCGAGACCTGTGCCTTGGTGGCTTGTTCATTGGGGCGCAAATTCGGTTTGGTGACACTGTGTGCCGATCAGTCGGCCGATTACGCAGACCTGATGCACGCCTATGGCCTGGAGCGGCGCTTTGCCGGCGCCATTGCGTTGGAGCCTGCGATTGACGAATTTTCTTTGGAAGCCGACGAGCAATTGGCGCAAGCCATTGAAGCGCGCTTTGATGCCGCTTGCGCACAGATGATTGCCCAGGGGGCCGACATCATCATTCCGGCCGACGGGGTGCTCAACGAATTTTTGGTTCGCCGTGGCCGCTTGCAAGCGCAAGGCGATGTGCCGGTGATGGACAGCCTGGGTGTGTTGTTTCAACATGCGGCTTTTTTTGCGCGCATCGCCCGCACCACAGGTGCAGGCGTAAGCCGTCGGCAGATGTACTTGCAACCGAGCGCAGCCATGGTGGCGCATGTGCGCGATTTTTCGGGCCAACCGGCATTGACGCACAACTTCTCGGGCGACCGCTGAAATCCGTCTGCCAACGCGCCCTGCTCTCAACCGTCGTCCCACCCTCAGGGCAGCAGCACCACTTTGCCAAACACATCGCGCGCACCCATCATGCGATGCGCCTGGGCTGCTTGAGAAAGTGGCATGCTGGCATGGATGACGGGCTTGAAACGCCCTTGGGCCACCAATTCCATGACCCCATTGAGTTCGGCAAAGTTGGCATTGCGCGAACCAATCAACTGCAGTTGTCGGCGAAAAAAAGGAATGATGTCCAGCGCCACCACCTCGCCCGCATGGGCCCCCACCGTGACAATTTTTCCGTCTGTTTTCAAACTGGACAAGCTTTGGGTGAACACGTCGCCGCCCACATGCTCCATCACCAAGTCCACGCCCTTGCCCTGGGTCAGCGCCAGCACCTGCTCTGAAAACCGGGGATGCGCGGTGTAGTTGATCAGGTGGTCTGCCCCCAGGGCTTGGGCGCGGGCCAATTTGCTGTCGCTGCTGGCCGTGGCCAACACCGTGGCACCCGCGTACTTCGCCACTTGCACAGCCGCACTGCCAATGCCCGAGCCTGCGGCTTGGATGAGCACCGTTTGCCCCGCCTGCAAACCACCGCGGTTGATCAACACATGCCAAGCTGTGCCAAATGCAATTTGGCTGGCCGCTGCTTGCTCAAAACCCATTTGCGGATGCAAGGCGCGCAAAGACACCATGGGCACTTTGACATATTGGGCATAGCCCCCTGGCAAGCCCATGCCAAAAAAGTGACCGCGCTCACACAGGTTGTCGCGGCCCGTCCAACAAAACTCACACTGCCCGCAAGCCAATCGACTGGCCACCCAAACACGGTCGCCTTCTTTAAAGCTGCTGCTGGTGTCGCCCAATGCGGCCACTTCTCCCGCAAATTCGCGCCCCAAAATATGTGGAAACTCAAGCGGTATGCGGGCTGTACCGGCACGCACATCGAGGTCGACATGGTTGACCCCGACCGCTCGCACCCGCACCAAAGCCTCGCCAGGACCAGGTGTGGGGCACTGGGTTTCCTCCAGCACCATTTCTTCGGGTTCGCCAAAGCGATGGAACCAAGCCACCTGCATCTTCATGGGTGAATGCCTTTCAAAGTTCAGGGCGACGAACAAACGGGCGCATTTGGGCCATGAAGTGGTGCGCCAAGCGCAACAACAAGGCCTCTTGAAACGGATGGCCCACCAACTGAAAACCCAGGGGCAACCCGGCGGGACAAAACCCGGCTGGGATTTGAACAACGGGCAAGCCCAATAAATTGAATGGCCGGGTGAACATGGTGATGCGACCGATCAACGTGCGCACCGCCTCTCCACTGCGCTCCACATCTGAGTCCGCGATGGTGGGCAAGGCATAGGGCATGCACGGCATGATCAGCACATCGATGTCCTTCATGGTGGTGTCCATGAAGCTGCGGCTGAGTTGGGTGCGCCAACGCAAGGCGTCGATGTATTGGGTGGCCGGGATCAAAAAACCGGCCTCTGTGCGGGAGCGAAACAGCGGCGTGTAGTCTTGGGGTCGCGCACGCAGCCAAGGCCCGTGGATGCTGGCCGCCTCTGATTTGATGATGGTCTCGGCACAGCGAAACAAGGGGCTCATGTCACCGATGGGCACCGCCACCGATTGGGTCCCGCAGTCACGCAAGACCGCCAATGATGCATCGAGCATGGATTGCACGGCGACGTCGATCTGCCCCAAGCCACTGAGGTCGGGCACGCCCACGCGCACCCCGCGCACCGCATCACCCAAAGTTGACTCGTAGTCGGGCACCGGTTGATCCAGAGCTGTGGCGTCCAGTGGGTCGGGCCCTGCGATCAAACGCAACAAGCGCGCCGCGTCAGCCGCGCTGCGGGTGAGCATGCCCACATGATCGAGCGACCAAGCGCGCGGCATCACTGCTTTGCGGCTGACCCGACCATAGGTGGGCTTGAGACCCAACACCCCATTGGCCGATGCGGGCAGCCGAATCGACCCACCGGTGTCCGTGCCCAAAGAGCCAAACACCAGGCCGGCCCCCACAGCCACCCCCGACCCGCTGGAAGAGCCCCCCGCAATGTGGTCTGGGTGGAATGCGCTGGCGCAATGGCCGTGGTGGATGTTGTGCCCGGTGGGCCCACCGGCGAACTCCGACATGTTGAGCGTGCCCAAGTCCAAGGCACCGGCCTGGTCCAGGCGGGTCAAACAGGTGGCCGTGTCATCGGCACGCCAGTCGCGCCGGATCAGGCTGCCACAGGTGGACACCAAGCCGCGCCGGTAAAACAAATCTTTGTGCGCCAAGGGCACACCGTGCAATGGGCCCGGCTGAAACGAACGCTGGGCCAATTGGGCATCCGCTTTTTGCGCAGCGGCCAAAGCCGTTTCGGCATCGATGCGGATGAACGCCTTGCGCGAGGCCTGCCATTGCGCGATGCGTTGCAAGCATGCTTGGGTCACCTCCACCGCCGATAACTGCCGCCGCGCAATGGCTTGCGCCACCTCGGTCAAACCCATGAAGGCCAGGTCGCTGTCAGCCACCGGTGGCACCTGCGTTGAGCCAGGCGGCATAAGCACTGGGTTCATCATCAAAACGCAAGTGTGCGGCACCCGCTTGCACCGAAGCGTTGAGTTGCGCAAATTCGGTGGCCAACTCTTGTGCTCGTTGGGCTGGCACGGGGTAGCGCGCCCAACGGGTCAAACCATGGGACAAGGCATCCACATCGGATTGAGAAGTGCTTTGCACAGGGGGAACAGAATTCATCGGCATAATGGTTTGCAAGCCCTCGACACTGAGGGCCTTATTGTGCACAACATCCATTTTTAGCCAGGTCCCCCCATGCAAATTGACATCAACGCCATGTCGCAAGACATCCAATACAAGCTCATCGCCTCCACCGTGGTGCCACGCCCCATTGCGCTGATCAGCACCTTTGGCGAGGAAACGGGCGACAACGCTGCGCCCTTTAGTTTTTTCAATGTGATGGGCGAGAACCCGCCGGTGCTGGTGGTTGGCTTAGAGACCCGCCGCCACGACAAGTCGCTCAAAGACACCACGATCAACATCATGAAAAACGGCCAGTTTGTGATCCACTTGGTCGATGAAGACCTGGGCGAAGCGATGAACATTTGCGCCATTGACTTTCCGCCCCAGGTGAACGAAGTCGACATGGCCGGTCTGACCATGGTGCCCTCGACCCTGATCAAGCCCAAACGCATTGTGCAAGCGCCCGTGGCTTTTGAGTGCGAAAAAATCACCTTTTTACAAATCAGCCCCGACCGCAATATCGTGGTGGGCAAGGTGGTGATGATGCATGTGCGCGATGGCCTGTTCGACCCCGAAACCTACTACATCAACCCAGAGAAATACCACCCCATCGGGCGCATGTTTGGACAGTTGTACACCCGCACCCGAGACCACTTCACCATGACGGTGCCCAGCTACGATGATTGGCAAAAAACACATCCCAAGTGAGCTGCCCCAGGCCAGCTCAGAGCTTGGTCAACTGCTGAACAAAAAGTTCATCACGTCGCCGTCTTTGACCACGTACTCTTTGCCCTCGGCGCGCATCTTGCCCGCGTCCTTGGCACCTTGCTCGCCTTTGAACTGGATGAAGTCTTCAAAGGCGATGGTTTGGGCGCGGATGTAGCCCTTTTCAAAATCGGTGTGGATCACCCCAGCGGCTTGCGGGCCGGTGTCGCCCACGTGGATGGTCCAGGCGCGCACCTCTTTCACGCCAGCGGTGAAATAGGTTTGCAGCCCCAGCAAGGTGTAGGCCGAGCGGATCAAGCGGTTCAGGCCCGGCTCGGTTTGACCCAACTCACTTAAAAACATGTCGCGGTCTTCGTCGCTCATCTCGCTCATCTCGGCTTCCAGCTTGGCGCAAATGGCCACCACGGGGGCGTTTTGCGCTTCGGCATAGGCTTTGAGTCGGTCCAGCAAGGGGTTGTTTTCAAAACCGTCTTCAGACACGTTGGCCACAAACATAGCGGGCTTGGCGGTGATCAAAAAGAACTGCTTGAGCAAGGGCAA
>CANJUS010000017.1:0-10435 GCA_947477505.1 Comamonadaceae bacterium
CAAGCCTATGGTTTTGCGCTGTGGGTGGCTGACACGGCGGGGCACTTCTTTGGTCGCTTCCAAAATAAAGGTGAACGGACCGGGGGTGGCCGACTTGAGCAAGCGAAATTGGCGGTTGTCCACTTTGGCGTAGCTCGACAGGTCCGACAGGTCGCGGCACAGCAAGGTCAGGTGGTGGCGGTCGTCCACACCTCGGATGCGGCGCATGGCGTCCACCGCTGCTTTGTCGTCAAGGTGGCAAACCAAGGCGTAGCTGGAGTCGGTGGGCACGGCCATCACGCCGCCCGCCCCCAGCAGCTTGACCGCAATCTGGATCAAGCGCGGTTGCGGGTTGAGGGGGTGAACTTGAAGAAATTGCGCCATGTCAACCTGGTCAGATCAAAGCGTGGCCAGCACGGGCGGGGCTTTTTCGCGCGCATTGAGCCAACCGGCCGCAGCGCCACACACCATGATGAGCAGCATGCCCATCAAGCCCCAACCGGCGGGGACAAATGAAAACCCCACCCAACCCGCCAGGGTAGAGAACACCACTTGCAGGTACAAAAAAGGTGACAAGCGCACCGGAGTCACACGGGCAAAGGCCAAGATGAACAAGTAGTGCGCCATTGAACCGAGCAGGCCACTCATCACCAACAAGCCCCAGTTCAGGGGGCTGATGTCGGTGCTCCAGTGCCAGTAAACCAGGCAAGAGACGGCGGCGGTGCCGATCCAACCGGTGTAAAAGTGCATGGTCATGGGGCTTTCGGTGCGGGCCATGTAACTGGTGAGCAACTGAAAGGCGGTGTAGAACATCACCATGGTCAGCGGCAGCGCGGCCACCGCGCCGGTGAGGTGGCCACCGGGGCGGATGATCATCATGGCGCCGGCAAAGCCACCCAAGATGAGCACCCAGCGCAAAGGAGAAATGCGCTCTTTGAACACAATGCGCGACAACACCGTCATGGCCAAGGGGGTGAGCAAAGCGATGGCGGCGAATTCGGCCAAAGGCATGTGCTGCAAACTCAAAAAGCCCAGCACGCTGCACATCATCAGCAGCAGGCCGCGCAAGACTTGCAACTTGGGCTGCTGGGTGTGCAACAAGCTGCGACCCTGGCGTGGCCACAAGGTCACGCTGGTGGAGACGGCTTGCACCACATAGCGGAACCACAGCACCATGACCATGGGCAACAAATTGACCAGGTGTTTGATGATGGCGTCCAAGATGGCAAAACACACCATTGACAAAATCAGGTAGCCAATGCCGGCCAAAGTGCGGTTTTGGCTCATGGGCATTGTGGCCAAAACCTCATTGGATGCGGTGCTCGATCAACTCCCAAATGGGGGTCAGGTTTTTAGGCAGCTCAGGCAGCAGCCCCAAATCGATGCGGCTCTCATGTGGGCTGTGAAAGTCGCTGCCCCTTGAAGCGGCCAAACCAAACTCTTGCGCCACTTGGGCATAGACCACGGCCTCTTGCGGCGTGTGGCTGCCGGTGATCACCTCAACCCCGACGCCGCCGTGGGTCTTGAACTCGGAGAACAAGGCGTACTCTTCGTTGGCGCTGAATTTGTACCGCGCCGGGTGCGCGATCACGGCCACGCCGCCACACTCGGTGATCCACTGCACGGCCTCGCGCAGGCTGGCCCAGCGGTGCGGCACAAAGCCGGGCTTGCCTTCGGTGAGGTAATTGCGAAACACCTCGTGGGTGTCGCTGCACACACCAGACTCGACCAAATGGCGGGCAAAGTGGGTGCGCGAGATCAGCTCGGGGTTGCCCACAAAGCGAAGCGCCCCGGCAAAGCAGCCCGGGATGCCCACGGCAGCGAGTTGATCGGCCATTTCTTGGGCGCGTTGCTCGCGCCCGCCGCGTGTTTTGAGCAGACCTTGGGCCATGCGCGGGTCGTGGGCATCAAAGCCCAAGCCCACGATGTGCACGGTTTTATGGGCAAACGAAACCGAAATTTCGGTGCCGGTGAGGTATTGCATGCCTGCGGCGTGGGCCGCTTGCAAGGCGCGGGCTTGGCCGGCGATTTCATCGTGATCGGTCAAAGACCACAGGCTCACCCCATTGGCGGCTGCGCGGGGGGCCAGCTCCTCGGGCGTGAGGGTGCCATCTGACATCACAGAGTGGCAGTGCAGGTCGGCGTTGGGGGTGGTCACGGTTTGATTTTAGGCCGGGGCCTGTGGCGCCGTCATGGCGGACCAAAGTGGCCCCAATTTGGGCAAGGCCTGCAAGGCGTTGGCGGTGGTGGCCTGGGCCAGGGTGGCCAGGCTCAGGCCGCGCAGATCGGCCAGGCATTGGGCGATGGGCAGCAACTCGGCGGGCTCATTGCGACCCATGGCCGCGCCCAAGGCTCGCTGCGCTTGGGTGCGGTAAAGCCAGCGCGGTGGGATGTCGGGCGCGTCGGTCTCCAGCACCAAGGCCTGCAGTGGCAGCGCGGTGGCCAGGCGACGCAACTGCAATGCCCGCTCAAACGTCAATGCCCCACCAAACCCGAGTTTGAAGCCCAGGGCCAAAAACTGGTCGGCCTGTTGTCGGCTGCCATTGAACGCGTGGGCAATGCCACCCACCACCGGGCATAGGCGCAGGCCGCTGAGCAAGGCGTCGGCGGAACGGCGCACATGCAGCAGCACCGGCAAGTGGTGGCGTTGCGCCAAGGCCAGTTGGGCGCGGTAAAAGTGCTGCTGGCGCGCCATGTCCAGGCCCGGTACAAAGCCGTCCAGGCCGATTTCCCCCACCGCCACCAAATGGGGGTCACCCGCAGCAGCTCGCAAGGCCTGGTCCAAGGCGTGCAGGTCTTGGTCGCTGGCTTGCGCTGTGTACAACGGGTGGATGCCCAGGGCATAGGCGTCACCATGCGCCATAGAAAGTTGGCGCACACCCTCGAAACTGGTCTTTTGAACTGAGGGCCAAACGCACAGGCCCACCCCGGCTTGGCGCGCCCGCGCGCGCACCGCCACCAAATCGGGGGCAAATTCAGGTGCGTCCAAATGGCAGTGGGTGTCGATCAGAAATTTCACATCAATGATTCATATACAAAGTATGATGGTTCATGCTTTTGAAAAACCTCATGCGCCGCCACCTTCTGTCTAGGTTGACCAGTGTCATGCTGGTTTTGGTTGCGGGCCCATTGTGGGGGCAGGACATCCAAAAACTCTTGCTCCACGAGGGCAATAACCAAACCGCGATTGAGATGAATTTTTTGTCTGGCAACCGGTTTGAAATGCAAGTCATTGATGCCAAAGGCGGTAGCCTCAATGCCCCCAATTCGGCGACCGAGTTGGTGCGTGGCAGCACCAAACGGGTAGCCGAGCGCTTGGAGTTGTCGGTCGAAGGCCGCTCCATTGGCTATGTGCAAATGTGGTCTGGTACAGGGCAAATCCAGGCCCAGTTGTATTGGGGTGGTCAGACTGTGCCGCGCGCTTTTTATGGCGCAGCGTTTCGCTGAGTTGGCCCGCGCGTTTTGCCCATTGCGCATTCAAACACTGAGCTGACCCGAGATCAACTGCCGTTGCTGAGCGCAACGCTGGGCCAACCGGGTGTCATGGGTCACCACCACCACCGCGCTGCCATGGGTGCGCGCCAAATCGAGCAGCAAGTCAAAAACCCCATCGGCGGTGTGCTGGTCCAAATTGCCCGTGGGTTCATCGGCCAAGATGCACGCCGGGCGGGTGACCAAGGCGCGCGCCAAGGCCACCCGTTGGCGCTCGCCTCCCGACAGTTCGCTGGGGCGGTGCTCTGCCCGTTCCGATAAGCCCACCTGGGCCAGCAGTTGGCGCGCTTGTTCGGCGGCTTGGGCGCGGTCCATGCGGCGAATCCACAACGGCATGGCCACATTGTCCAAGGCGCTGAATTCGGCCAGCAGGTGGTGAAACTGGTAGACAAAACCCAGGTGCGCGTTGCGCAGTCGCCCAATCGCTGCGGCGTCCATGTGCGCCAGGGCATGGCCCATCAAATGGACCTCGCCTTGGGTGGGTGTATCCAAGCCTCCCAATAAATGCAACAAAGTGCTTTTGCCCGAACCCGATGCGCCCACAATGGCCACGGTGTCACCGCGCCCAACCTGCAGGTTGACCTCGCGCAGCACCGTCACATCCAAAGGGCCTTGGCGAAACCGCTTGCCCAAGCTGTGGGCTTGCACGACAGGGGTGGCTGGGCTGGCTTCACTCATAGCGCAAGGCCTCGGCGGGTTGGATGCGGCTGGCGCGCCAACTCGGGTACACGGTGGCCACAAACGACAGGCCCAATGAGATCAGGGCGATGGGCCATATGTCGGCACTTTGCGGGTCGCTGGGCATGCGGCTGATGAGGTAGATGTCGCGTGGCAAAAAGCTCGCTCCCAAGGCGTTTTCAATCGCAGGCACCAGCACGTCGATGTGGAAGGCCACGCCAAGGCCCAAGGCCACACCCAATAAGGTACCGATCACACCCACCAAGGCACCTTGCACCATGAACACCGACATGATGCTGCCCGGGCTGGCCCCCAGCGTGCGCAAGATGGCGATGTCGGCGCGTTTGTCGGTGACCAGCATCACCAAGGTGCTGACCAGGTTGAAGGCGGCCACCGCCACGATCAAGGTGAGGATGATGAACATCATGCGTTTTTCAACTTGTACTGCGGCAAACCAGGTGCGGTTTTGCCGGGTCCAGTCGCGCACCCACAGGCCCGGCAACATGGGCATGAGTTCGTCGGCCACTTGGCGCGCACGGTGCAAATCGCGCAGTTTCAAGCGCACGCCGCTGGGGCCCTCCAAGCGAAACAAGGTTTGCGCGTCGGCCAGGTGCAGCAAGGCCATGTTGGCGTCGTACTCGTAGTGGCCAGAGTCGAACACGCCCACCACCTCCATTTGTTTGAGCCGCGGCAGCACCCCGGCCGGTGTGATTTGCCCGCCCGGCGCGATCACGGTCACCCGCTCGCCCACCCGAACGCCCAGGCTGCGCGCCAACTCGCTGCCCAGCACCACCCCAAAGCGGCCCGCGTGCATTTGCGCGCGCACCGTGGGGCTCAGTTGCAGACTCAGGTCGGTGACCGCGCCATCGCGCTCTGGGTCGATGCCGCGCACCACCGCACCCTTCATGTCCTCGCCGCGGGCGATCAAAGCCTGGGCGGCCACAAAAGGCGCTCCGGCCAGCACATCGGGGTGTTGCAAGGCGCGCGCCAAGGTGTCGGCCGCATCGGGCAAAGCGCCGCCATCGGGGGCATAAACCTCGATGTGCGAGACCACGCCGAGCATGCGATCGCGCACCTCTTTTTGAAACCCGTTCATCACGCTCAAGACGATGATGAGCGCGGCCACCCCCAGCGAGATGCCCAGCATCGACACGCCCGAGATGAAAGAAATAAACCCGTTGCGCCGGGTGGCGCGACCGGCACGGGTGTAGCGCCAGCCCAGCACCAGCTCGTAGGGAATGAAAGACGGTGCAGCGCTTGTCATGGTGGCCGATTGTGTCATCTTGCACAATGCGCCCTGTGCCCCAGCTACCAGCCACCGTCATCCCTTGTGCCTTGGTCGATACCGAAGACACCGCATTTGTCCAGGCCTTGACCGGACTGCGCCTGCCCCACTTGGCGCGCTTGCTGGCCACCGCGCGGGTGCAACGCAGCCCCGCCCACCCCCCACAGCGTTTGAGCACCGTTCACGAATGGGCCCAGGCCCAGGCCTGGGGTTGGACAGCGCCGGATGGTTTGTTGCCCTGGGCCGCTTGGCACGCGCGCGAGCGCGGCTTGGACGCCCACGGCAAGCAGGCCTGGGCGGTTCTCACTTTGTGCCACTGGCATGTGGTGCAAGGCCAAGTCAGCTTGGAGCCGCCTGCATCCTTGGCTGTTAGCGAGGCAGAGACCGAGGCCTTGCGCCAAGCCATGCAAATCTATTGCACGCAAGACGGCATCACCTTGCACCCCTTTGCCCCGGGCCAATGGTTGGCCGCCTCTGAGTTGTTTCGCCAATTGCCCAGTGCCAGTGTGGACCGTGCGGTGGGCCAATCGGTGCAGGCTTGGTGGGTGGGGACCGGGCAAAGCACGCCGTCAGCGGCAGCGCAGCACCTGCGCCGCTTGCAAAACGAGATGCAAATGCTTTTTTACACCCACCCGTGCAACGAGACGCGGGCCATGCCCATCAATTCTTTTTGGGTCAGTGGCACCGGTGACTTGGCCGCGGCCAGTGCCACAGCGCCAGACACGGCAATACAGCCCCCGGGCCAGAGCGCCGCATTGGCGCAAGCGCCGCTTGTGGGCACTGCGCAACCGGCTTGGCTGCACCCGGCGGTGCAGCGCTTGCAGCAAGCCGCCCAACAGCGCCATGTGCCAGCCTGGGTCGACGCCTGGCACGCAGTGGATGCCCAAGTTTTGGCAAGCCTGGATGCTGCACAGTCGCCTGCTTTGGTGTTGTGTGGGGCGCGCCAGTCCAGCGTGGTCCAATGCCAACCCAAGGGTTGGCAAACATGGTGGCGCACTTGGCGTGCGCCGGCGTTGACCCAAGCTTTGTTGGAACAATGAAACTCACGCAACGCGACATCCCTCCCCGCAGCCTGTGGGCCCTGGAGCAGGCCGGTGTACACCCATTGCTGGCTCGCCTGTACGCCGCACGCGGTGTCACAGGGCCAGAAGAACTCGATCCCGACTTGGCGCACCTGTTGCCCCTGCAAGCGTTGAAAGGCGCGCAACCAGCGGCGGTGTTGTTGGCCGACGCGATAGAGCGCCAAGACGCCTTGTGCATCGTGGCCGATTACGACTGCGACGGCGCCACCGCCTGTGCCGTGGCCTTGCGCGGCTTGCGCATGCTGGGCGCACAACGGGTGGACTTTGTGGTGCCCGATCGGGTGGTCGACGGCTATGGCCTGACGCCCCCTATCTCTGAGCGCGTCAAGGCCCAAGGGGCCGATGTGCTGATCACGGTGGACAACGGCATTGCCAGTGTGCAAGGCGTGGCGCGAGCGCGCGAGTTGGGTTTGCAGGTATTGGTCACCGACCACCATTTGCCTGGGCCGGAGTTGCCCGACGCCAATGTGACTGTCAACCCCAACCAACCTGGGTGCACCTTTGCCAGCAAAAACCTGGCCGGCGTGGGGGTGATGTTTTATGTGCTGTTGGCCCTGCGCGCCGAGCAGCGCCGCCGGGGTGTGTGGGACGCGCCGGGGTCACCTGCGCAACCGCGTTTGGACAGCTTATTGCCCTTGGTCGCTCTGGGCACGGTGGCCGATGTGGTGCGCTTGGACGCCAACAACCGGCGCTTGGTCACCCAAGGTTTGAAGCGCATCCGCAAAGGGCAAATGCCTGCGGGCATGGCCGCTTTGTTTGTGGCAGCAGGCCGCCATCCGGAGCGCGCCAGTGCGCAAGATTTTGGGTTTGCACTGGGCCCGCGCATCAACGCGGCGGGCCGTTTGGCCGACATGCGCTTGGGGATTGAATGCCTGCGCACCGACGACCTGGCGCAGGCCACCCAATGTGCGCAATCGCTGGACCAAATCAACCGCGAGCGCCGCGACATCGAAGGCGGCATGCGCGAGCAAGCTTTGTTGTTGGCCGAATCGATGCTCGACGGCTTTGACGTGCCGCCCAGCGCCTTGTGTTTGTTTGACCCCGACTTTCACGAAGGCGTGGTGGGCATCGTGGCCGCCCGCATCAAGGACCAATGGCACCGCCCGACCTTTGTGTTTGCCGCCAGCCAAGCCGACGGCAAGGGCGATGAACTCAAAGGCTCGGGACGGTCATTGCCGGGCTTTCATTTGCGCGATGCCTTGGACTTGATTTCCAAACGCCACCCGGGTGTGCTGCTGCGGTTTGGCGGCCACGCCATGGCCGCTGGGTGCACCATCCATGCCGATCACATCGACGTGTTTGAGTCGGCCTTGCAGCAAGTCGCCCAAGAGTGGCTCGACGAGGCCACCTTGCAGCGGCGACTGGACACCGACGGGCCTTTGCTGGCGCAGTTTCGGCGGGTCGAGTTGGTCGAGCAAATCAACAGCGAAGTGTGGGGCCAGGGTTTTGCGGCCCCAACGTTTTGCGAAGAAATGGACGTGGTCAGCCAGCGCCTGGTGGGCGAAAAGCATTTGTCGCTGCGCTTGCGCCACCAAGGTGATGTGGTCGATGCCATTTGGTTTGGCCGCAGCCAACCGTTAGCGGCGCGGGCCAAGCTGGCCTACCGCGTGGAGACAGATGCTTGGCAGGGACAAACAAGGGTGCGCTTCGTCATCGAAGCGGCCCAGGATTGAGGGACACACATGGTTCGGGTCAAACGCAGCGCCGCCACCGGCTTGCCCACGGTCAATTTTTCTGAACACGCCTCGGTGCGTTATTTGCACCTGGGCACAGAGTGGGTGCAAGGCTCGATGTGGCCCGATCGCCCCTACGAGATCCACCTGGACTACGTGCAACGCATGATGGCTTGGTTGCTGTGGGTGCCGCCACAAGCGGTGGCAGACCTCAAAGCCATGCAATTGGGTTTGGGGGCCGGTACCTTGACCAAGTTTTGCGCCCACAAACTGGGCATGCACACCACCGCGATAGAAATCAACCCCCAAGTGGTGGCCGCCTGCCGCTTGTGGTTCAAGTTGCCCCCCGACAGCGATCGCTTGCAAGTGGTGCTGGGTGATGCGGCCGAGGTCGCAGCGCACACCCATTGGCGGGGGCAGATGGACGTTTTGCAGGTGGATTTGTACGACCACGAAGCCGCTGCCCCGGTGCTCGACAGCGAGGCTTTTTATGCCGACTGCCGACAACTGCTCAGCCAACAAGGCTGCATGGCGGTGAACCTGTTTGGCCGCAGCAGCAGTTACACGCGCAGCGTAGAGAAAATCAGCGCGGTGTTTGGCGCTGATGCCGTGTGGGCTTTCAAGCCGACCCGCGAGGGCAACACCGTGGTTCTGGCCCAACGCACCCCTTCGGTGCCAGACAAAGACGTTTTGCTGTCCCGCGCGCTACACATCGAACAGCACTGGGGTTTGCCCGCATCCAAGTGGTTGCGGGTGCTTTCGCTGGCAGCGACCCCCATTGGGGACTGAGCACTCGTCAGACATCCCACAACGGCGAGGAAACCGCATGCCAATGGGCAAATTGACATCAATCGTATACAAAAAACCCTGCGAATAGGTGAAACCCACATAGACGAACTGCCAGAACCTGCACACAATCGGCCAGTTTTGTTTCAACGAGGAGAACATTCGTGAACATCAAAAGTCAGAAAGACTTTTTCTCAGGCCTCATGTTTTTGGTGGTCGGTGCCGCCTTTGCGTGGGGTGCGACCAAGTATTCCATCGGCACGGGTGCGCGCATGGGCCCGGGCTATTTCCCCTTGTTGTTGGGCGTTTTGTTGGCAGCCATGGGGGCCATCATTTGCTTCACCTCGCTGGTGGTGGAGACGGCCGATGGCGAAAAAGTGGGTGGATTTGTGTGGCGGCCCATCATTTACATTTTGGGCGGCAACTTGGCCTTTGGCGTGTTGTTGGGCGGCTTGCCCAGCATTGGTCTGCCCTACATGGGGTTGATTGCCGCTATTTTTGCGCTGACCATCATTTGCAGCAAAGCGGGCACTGAATTCAATTTGCGTGACGTGCTGCTTTTGGGCGCTGCGCTCAGCGTGGGCAGTTATTTGGCCTTCATTGTCTTGCTCAAACTGCAGATTCCGGTTTGGCCAGCGTTCATCACCGGTTAAGGAGATACAGAGCATGGATTTAATCGCAAACCTGGCCACTGGTTTTGGGGTGGCCTTCACCCCCATCAACTTGTTGTACTGCCTGATTGGTTGCATTTTGGGCACCTTGATTGGTGTGCTGCCTGGCATTGGCCCAGTGGCCACCATCGCCATGTTGCTGCCCGCCACCTACGCACTGCCACCCGTGTCGGCCCTGATCATGTTGGCCGGTATTTACTACGGTGCGCAATACGGTGGTTCGACCACTGCCATTTTGGTCAACTTGCCGGGAGAATCGTCCTCGGTGGTGACCATGATCGACGGTTACCAAATGGCCCGAAAGGGCCGAGCGGGACCGGCATTGGCCGCTGCCGGCTTGGGCTCTTTCTTCGCGGGTTCTGTGGGCACCTTGATCTTGGCCGCGTTTGCTGCGCCCTTGACCGAGCTGGCCTTCAAGTTCGGTCCAGCCGAGTACTTCTCGCTGATGGTGCTGGGCTTGATCGGTGCTGTGGTGCTGGCCTCGGGCTCTTTGATCAAGGCGATTGCCATGATCGTGCTGGGCTTGTTGATGGGCTTGGTGGGCACCGACGTCAACTCGGGTGTCGCGCGCTTTAGCTTTGAAATCCCTGAACTCACCGACGGTATTGGCTTTGTGGTCATTGCCATGGGCGTGTTTGGTTATGGCGAGATCATCTCCAACCTGTCGCAACCCGAAGAAGACCGCCAGGTTTACACCGCCAAGGTGCAGGGCTTGTTCCCCACGATGACGGACATCAAGCTGATGATCCCCGCCATCTTGCGCGGCACGGCCTTGGGCTCCATTCTGGG
>CANJUS010000018.1:0-10425 GCA_947477505.1 Comamonadaceae bacterium
GTGGCCAAGTCGGGACCCAAAGACGGCAGCATGTGGTTGGTCACCATCAACAGCACCCAGGCCATCAACCCGGCGCTGTATAAAAACACGGGGTTTGACCCCATTCAGGACTTCGAGCCTGTGGCCGCCATTGCACTGGTGCAGCACGTCATCGTGGTCAGCCCCAAACTGTCTGTGAACAACCTCAGCGAGCTGCTTGCCCTGGCGCGGCGCGACGCTGGGAAATACAGTTATGGCTCGGCGGGCAACGGAACCTTTTCGCATTTGTTGATGGAGATGCTGAAAAAGTCGCAAAACGTGAACTTGACCCACATCCCCTACAAGGGCGTGGCACCTGCTTTGACCGACGTGATCAGTGGCAATGTGAATTATTTGGTCAGCACCGTTCCGGCTTGCTTGCCTTTCATCAAAAGCGGGCAACTCAAGCCACTGGCGGTGACATCTTTGCACCGGGCCCCCGCTTTGCCCGACGTGCCGTTGGCCAATGACAGCGTGCCCGGTTTGGTGGGCGAGTTGTGGGTTGCGGTCTATGCACCCAAAGGCGTCGCCAAAGAGTTGATCGAGCAAATGCGCAAGGCCGTGGCCACACTGCAAACGCAACCCGACATGGAAAGTTTTTTGGCGGCACAAGGGGCCAGTGTGCTCAAGGCCGGCCCCGCAGAGTTGATGGCCATGACCCGTGAGGAAATCAGCAAGTGGGCAACGGTGGTGAGAGATTCTGGAATGACGGTCGACTGATTCACCTCAAACTGGCGCAACGCGCCAGCGGCCCACCTTGAACGGGTCAAGGCCGATAAAACCCCTGGATAAAGCGCCAAGCCTCGTCCACATCGTCAATCAATCGAAACAGCTGCAAGTCTTCGGGGGAGATCACGCCTTCTTCGACCAACACGTCCAAGTGCAATACGCGCTTCCAGTATTCGCTGCCAAACAACACCACCGGCACCGGCTTGGCTTTTTTGCACTGGATCAGGGTGAGGGTTTCAAATAATTCGTCCAGTGTGCCAAAGCCGCCGGGAAAGGCGACCAAGGCCCGTGCGCGCATCATGAAGTGCATTTTGCGCAGAGCAAAGTAATGGAACTTGAAGCTCAGGCCCGGGGTGATGTAGGGGTTGGGCTCTTGTTCGTGGGGCAGGGCGATGTTCAGGCCCACGCTGATGCCACCCCCCTCTTGGGCCCCGCGGTTGGCTGCCTCCATGATGCCTGGGCCACCGCCGGTGCAAACATACATTTGGTCGTTGGGTGACTGCCCTTGGCTGTGCTCGGCCACGCGGCGGCCAAACGCCCTGGCCAGCTCGTAGTAGCGGGCGTTTTTCACCAGGGTGTGGGCCCGCGCGATGGCGCTGGCCTCGCCACTGGCCAGGGCCTTTTCCAATTGGGCCTGGGCTTCATGCGCTGAGCGAAAGCGGGCACTGCCAAACACCACCACGGTGTGCTCAATGCCTCGCTCTTGCTGGGCCAAATCGGGTTTGAGCATTTCCAGCTGAAATCGAATGCCGCGCGTTTCGCGGCGCAGCAAAAACTCGGGGTCGGCAAAGGCCAACCGGTTGGAGTCGACTTGCAGCGCCTCGCCTTGGGTGTGCTGGGCTTGCAGCACCTCCCAGGCCTGGGCCAGTGGGTGTTCTCGGATGTCGTGGGTGCTGTCCATGGCGTGTCTCCGTTTGTGCGGCAAAGAAAAAGGCCCCCATCGGGAGCCTTGTCACCCTGGGTGGGGGCGGCGGGTCAGACGCGTCGGCGGTACTCGCCGGTGCGGGTATCAATCTCGATGCGGTCGCCTTGGGCCACAAAAATGGGCACGCCCACTTCAAAGCCGGTGGAAATTTTGGCGGGCTTGAGCACCTTGCCAGATGTGTCGCCTTTGACAGCAGGCTCGGTCCAGGTCACTTCACGCTCCACGCTGGTGTGCAGCTCAACCGAAATGGCCTTGCCTTCGTAGAACACCACCTCGCCGGGCATGCCCTCTTCCAGGTAGTTCAAGGCGTCGCCCATGTTCTCGGCTTCCACCTCGTACTGGTTGTATTCGGCGTCCATCCACACGTACATGGGGTCTGCAAAGTAGGAATAGGTGCACTCTTTTTTGTCGAGCACGATTTGGTCCATCTTGTCGTCGGCTTTGAACACCACCTCGGTGCCAAAGTTGGCGATCAGGCTTTTGAGTTTCATGCGCACGGTGGCGGAGTTGCGGCCCCCACGGCTGTATTCGGTTTTGAGCACGACCATCGGGTCTTTGCCGTGCATGATGACGTTGCCGGCGCGAATGTCTTGAGCGATGTTCATAATGTCAGGGGGTTGTCGGTGTCAAACAGGGGCCGCGAAAACAGCCTGGGGCCTGGTTTGGGAACAAGGCACTCGCGGCGCATCCTGTTCACAAAGCCGCTCATTTTAGCCATTTCACCCTTGCGCACCTGGCAAGGCGCTGTGGCGCTGTGCAAAGTCGATCAATTGCTGGGCCAAGTCGGCTTGTGCCAGCAAGCTGCGGCGCGTGGCGCGCGCCCATTGGCGAGTGGCCGCCAAGTGCGATCGGTCGAACACGGGTGGGGCCTGGGCGGTATCGGCATTCCAGGCCAGGTGGGCTTGCACCACCTCGGCAGGCGCGCCCAAGGTGGACAAAAACGCGGCCAGTTTGGCGTGGTGCACACCATCGTCTTGCGGGTAAATTTGCCACACCAAAGCCTGGCCCGCCCACAGCGCGCGCACCAAAGAGTCTTCGCCGCGCACCAGGTTCAGATCGTGGTTGGCCAGCAAGGCATCAAACTGGGTTTGGCTCACCCAAGGCAACTGGGTGATGCGCAGCGCGCCGCTGCTGCGCAGTCCGCGCTGGTCTAGCCACGCTTGCACAGCTTGGCTGGCGCGCCCCGCGCACACCGACACGTCGACGCGCACCTGGCCATCGGCCCATGCCGTGAGCCAATTGTTCAGCGACGCAGGCTCGTAGCAAAACAACAGCACGCGCAGGGCCGCTGGCCTGGCATGGCCAGGGGTGCTGTCGTCGGGGGCGTCGACCAGCGCTGGTGCATGGGCTTGCGTTTGCGCAGGGTGGCCCCATGGCATGGGGTGCAACAGGCCACCGGTTTGCGCCGTGAAGCCAGGGTAAAAAAACCACTTCTGCATGCCCCGAGCGGGGCCGCTCATCACCGGTGAGGGCAGACCATGCAAGCGCGCCACATGGGGCTCGGCGCTGAGGTATTCCAGGTTGATCCACACCGGTGGGGGCGACATGCGGGCCAATGTGGCTTGCACACCTGCGGGCAGTTGGCAGCCAAAGGCCTCGATCACCCCGTGCAGCATATTTGGCGCTGGGGGCACAGTTGTCGTTGCTTGTGGGAGGTGTTGCACCTGTGCGCCGTTGGCCATGCTGCTGTCAGCCGGTTGGGGGGCATCGGGCCAGGCCAAGTCGGCCTCGTGCGGCCAAGGGTGGACACTCACGCCCGGATTTCCCTCGGGGGCCATCCATTGCAGATCGCTGGCCTGGTCTACCCACAAGCGCACGCGGTGTCCGTGCGCAGCCAAGTGGCATGACAGCCGCCAACACACCCCCAAGTCGCCATGGTTGTCGATCACGCGGCAAAACACATCCCACTGCATGGGTGGTTTGTCCCGCGCAGGGTCGCTGGCAGGTGTGCGCGTGGCAAGGGGCGGGGCCAAATTGGGCATGGCCGTTTATACCTTGTGTGGCCACGGCACAATGCGGCGCATGAGCGCCAAACCTGCGGACGCATTTCCGCCCGAACTGATTGCCGAGGTTGCGGCCTTGCCGCCCCTGCCCGGGGTGTACCGCTACTTTGATGCGCAGGGCCAGGTGCTGTATGTGGGCAAGGCCAACCACTTGAAAAAGCGGGTGTCGAGCTACTTTCACCGCGAACACGGGGGCACCCGCATCGGTCACATGGTGGGCAAAATTGCCCGCATGGAGACCACGGTGGTGCGCTCCGAGGCCGAGGCCTTGTTGCTTGAGAACAACCTCATCAAGACGCTCAAGCCGCGCTATAACATTTTGTTTCGCGACGACAAAAGCTACCCCTATTTAAAGATCACCCGCGCGCGCGACACCCAAGCCCCACCGCCCCTGGGCAGCACCCCCAAATCGCACCAAGCGGCGCGGGTGGTTTATTACCGCGGTGCGGTGGACAAGCGGCATGATTACTTTGGTCCCTACCCCAGCGTGTGGGCGGTGCGCGAGGCCATTGAGTTGATCCAAAAAGTATTTCGCCTGCGCACCTGTGAGGACACGGTGTTCAATAACCGCTCCCGCCCGTGCTTGATGTATCAAATCCGTCGTTGCTCGGCCCCTTGTGTGGGGCACATTGCGTTGGACGCATACGAGCGCGATGTGGACAGCGCACAGCGCTTGCTGCGCGGTGAAACCCAAGAAGTGATGCAAGACCTGGAGCAACGCATGCTGGCCCATGCCGAGCGACTGGAGTTTGAGCAAGCCGCCGATTTGCGCAATCAACTCAGCGCCTTGTCCAAGGTGCTGCACCAGCAGGCGGTAGACACCGTGGACGACCGCGATGTCGACGTGTTGGCGGTGCGGGTCAGCGGCGGCAAGGCCTGCGTCAACCTGGCCATGGTGCGTGGTGGGCGCCACCTGGGCGACCGGCCTTATTTCCCGGCCCATGTCGACGACGCCCAGCCCACCGAGGTGTTGCAAGCCTTTGTGGCGCAGCATTACCTGGAGGTGCCAGTGCCCCCCACCTTGGTGGCCAGTCACCCGATTGCCAAAGAGCTGTTGTCGGCCCTGAGCGAGCAAACCGGTGTGCGCATCCGGGCCGTGCACCAACCGCGCGAGCCGCGCCGTGTGTGGTTGGACATGGCCTTGCAAAACGCCGATTTGCAACTCAATCGTTTGCTGGCCGAGGAGGGCTCGCAGCAAGCGCGCACCCGTGCGTTGGTCGACGCTTTGGACTTGGCGATCGAAGACCTGGACGCATTTCGCATAGAGTGTTTTGACATTTCGCACACCGCTGGTGAGGCCACCCAAGCCTCTTGTGTGGTGTTTCAGCACCACAAAATGCAGTCGTCCGAATACCGCCGCTACAACATCGATGGCATCACCGGTGGCGACGACTACGCCGCCATGCGCCAGGTGCTGCTGCGCCGCTACACCAAACTGGCCGAGGCGGTGCGCGCTGGCGAGGGCCGCTTGCCCGACTTGGTGCTGATCGATGGCGGCAAGGGGCAAGTCAGCATGGCGCGCGAGGTGTTCGAGCAACTGGGCCTGGATTTGTCGCGCATCGTGGGGGTGGAAAAGGGGGAGGGCCGCAAGGTCGGGTTGGAGGAATTGGTGTTTGCCGATGGGCGCGACAAACTCACGTTGCCCAAAGACTCGGCGGCGTTGATGCTGTTTGCCCAAATCCGTGACGAGGCACATCGCTTTGCCATCACCGGCATGCGCGCCAAACGGGCCCAGGTGCGCACGGGGGCCAGCCGGTTGGAGGATATCTCCGGCATTGGCCCCAAAAAACGCGCCAAATTGCTGCAACGCTTTGGTGGCGTGCGCGGCGTGGCCGACGCCAGTGTGCAAGACCTGTGCGCGGTGGAGGGCATTTCGCCCGAGTTGGCCCAGACGATCTATCAGGCCTTGCGCTGATGCGTTGGGCTCACTGACGCGCTGCGATCAATCGAACCTGAAACACGGACGCTCTGGCCGTGTCAACCGACACCATCACCGCCCGCACATCTTGGGCACCTGGCACCACCAAACGGTAAACCGAGGGCAGCGGTTTTTTCTGCCACTGAAAGGCTTGGTCAAATTTGAACACATGGCTGTCGCCATGGATCACCAACACAGGCAAATTCGATTGGGCGGCCAAGGGAAGCAGGGTTTCGCCCACACTGCGCCGAAAGCCTGAATGGGTCGGAAAGTCTTCCCAACGGCTTTTGCTCTCAAACACATCGGCTTGAAATGCGAAAACAACGGCCTTGGCATGCAGCGCTTTGGCCTGGGCAAAAGCATGTGAAATCCAAGCCACATTGGCCGCATCGCGGTTGAAAAACTCCCCTATAGCCTGTGGATGGCGCGCTTCAAAACTGTTGTTGCTACCCACGATGTGCAAGCTGACAAACACCACGCCCTCATGAACCCACATGGCGTTCTCAACATACGCCGCGTGTTGGGCGTGTACGCTGGGCTGGCGGGTCAAGGCCAATGGCTTCTGGCCCAAGGACACCCCACTTTGAAAAAACATATGTCGCAGCTTGTCCAAACGCTCCAAAGGGTCGTAGGCGCCATTGTTGGCACGGTGGCAGTCGGTCCATTCGTTGTCCCCAGGTGTGTACACCAGGGCTTGTTCAAACAAGGAGAAATGCCCCAGCTGGGCTTGAAACTCTTCATTCGAACAGGGTGTGGAGCCAGACTTGAAGTCGCCGACATGGATGGAAAACGCGGGGCCTTCGCTGTTGATTTGTGCAATCAGTGAGCGATAGGGGGCATAGGAAACGGCTGGCGCGCCATAAGGCAAATCACCCAGCGCCACAAATTGAAAGCCTTGGGCCGACAGACCTTGCAGCCATAGGCAGGCACACACACCGAGCCCAGCCCGTAACAGGGGCTTGAGCCAAGCAAAGCTTGAATACATGGAGAAACGGGTTGTGGCGCTTGGCGGTAAGTTCAAAGGGCTCATGGGGTTTGGCAGTTAAACAAGAAGGCGATCTTGGCTTCTGGCCCTTGTATGGCCTAGGATATCCATCCATTGGTCTGGGAGGTCCATGTGGGCTGATCAGCAAGGTGACATCCTAGACAGCCCACGTGTAAATTCCATGACTTTTCTGATCAACCTAGAATGATTCCATGAACCCAAACCAGACCCCCAATCCCTTGCCAGCAGCGCTGGCCATGTTCAATTTGACCGGCCGCGTGGCCTTGGTCACCGGCTCAGGCAGCGGTATTGGTCTGGCCTTGGCCGAGGGCTTGCGCAGCGCGGGCGCTCGGGTGGTGTTGAATGGGCGCAATCGCGACAAGTTGCTGGCTGCTGCCGAAAAATTGCGGCCTTTGCCAGGGCCCCGTGATGGCGTTTTTGTCCAAGCCTTTGACGCCACCGATGGGGCCGCCGTCAAGGCCGGTGTGGCCGAGATCGAGCGCAGCGTGGCGCCCATCGACATCTTGGTCAACAACGCGGGCATGACGTTTCGTTCATCGCTGGAGAGCTTTCCGCCCGAGCAGTGGCACAACATCATGCGCACCAACTTGGACAGCGCGTTTTATGTGTCGCAGGCGGTGGTGGCGGGCATGATGGCGCGCAAAGCGGGCAAGATCATCAACATCTGTTCGGTCATGAGCGAGTTGGGCCGACCCGGCACCGCACCCTACACCGCTTCTAAAGGGGCGCTCAAGATGCTCACCAAGGGCATGGCGGTGGACTGGGGCCCGCACGGCATCCAGGTCAACGGCATTGGTCCGGGCTACTTCAAAACCGAACTCACCGAGGCACTGGTCAACGACGCCACCTTCAGCGGTTGGTTGATTGGGCGCACACCGGCCAAGCGCTGGGGCCTGGTGCAGGACCTGGTGGGTGCAGCGGTGTTTCTCAGCAGCGATGCATCCGCTTTTGTCAACGGCCATGTGTTGTATGTGGACGGCGGCGTCACAGCTTCGCTGTGAGCGTTTGATTTTTCAACCCTTTCAACCCACCGAGCAGCACCATGCCCCAAGCCCTTGTGATCCACGGCGCCAACGATTTGCGCCTTGAAGAAACCGAAGCCGAGCCCTTGGGCGAAAACCAATTGAGGGTGCAGATGCGCGCGGGTGGCATTTGTGGCTCTGACCTGCATTACTACCAACATGGCGGTTTTGGAACTGTGCGGGTCAAGCAACCCATGGTGTTGGGGCATGAGGTGTCGGGCCAGGTGGTGGCGCTGGGTGCGCAGGTGCAGGGTGTGGCGATGGGGCAGCGGGTGGCCATCAGCCCCAGTCGCCCTTGTGGCCACTGCATGTACTGCCAAAAGGGTCAGCACAGCCACTGCCTGCACATGCGCTTTTATGGCAGTGCCATGCCATGGCCGCACATCCAAGGCGCGTTTCGCCAGGACATGGTGATCGAGTCTTGGCAAGCACACGCCGTGGCCGACCATGTGAGCGATGGCGAAGCCGCCATGGCCGAGCCCTTTTCGGTGGCATTGCACGCGGTACGCCGCGCGGGATCACTGGCCGGTGCGCGGGTGTTGGTCACCGGTTGTGGGCCGATTGGCTCGCTGTGTGTGCTGGCCGCGCGCTGGGCCGGTGCCGCCGAGGTGGTGGCCACCGACATCACCGACCAAACCTTGGCGCGTGCACGCCAAGTCGGGGCCGACCACACCATCAACACGGCCACCACACCCGACGGATTGGACGCCTACAAAGCCAACAAAGGCCACTTTGATGTGCTCATGGAAGCCAGCGGCAACGCCAAGGCCTTGGTGGCTGCGTTTGAGGTGGTGCGCCCGCGCGGGGTGATCGTGCAGGTGGGCACCGGGGGCGACACCACCATCCCCATGAACGTATTGGTGGCCAAAGAATTCGAGTGGCGTGGCACGTTTCGCTTCCACGAAGAATTTGCCCTGGCCGTGGAGCTGATGAACCAGCGCCGCGTGGACGTCAAACCCCTGATCAGCCACAGCCTGCCGCACACCGAGTTTGCCCGCGCTTTTGCGCTGGCCGCCGACCGCACCCAGTCCATGAAGGTGCAACTCACCTTTGCGTGAGCGTCGCCGGGTGACCGCACCTCAAGGGCGCAACACCTCGAGCAAACGGTCCAAGCCGCCTTGCTCGATCGACACCATGGCCTGCGATCGCACCGCTGGTTTGGCGTGGTAAGCCACCGATAAACCCGCCAACCCCATCATGGGCAAGTCGTTGGCACCGTCGCCCACGGCAATGGCTTGCGCGGGCGCAATGCCCAGTTGGGCGCAATTGAGCGCGAGCTTGCGGCGTTTTTCTTCGCCGTCGCATATGTCGCCCCAATCCTGATCGACCAAGCGGCCGGTGAGCACGCCGGCGACCACCTCCAACACATTGCTGCGGGTGTCATCCAGGCCCAGCACGTCGCGCACGCGGTCGGTAAAAAATGTAAATCCACCGCTGACCAGCAAAGTTTTGAGCCCAGCGCCTTGGCAGGCCTGCACCAGGGTTTGCGCGCCAGGGTTCAGGCGCAAGCGGTTTTGGTAGACCTCATGCAAGGCCTGTTCGGGCACACCTTTGAGCAAGGCCACACGCTGGCGCAAACTGTCTTTGTAGTCGTTGATCTCGCCGCGCATCGCCGCCTCGGTGATCGCCGCCACCTCGGCCTTGCGCCCGGCGGCATCAGCGATTTCGTCCACGCACTCGATGTTGATCAGCGTCGAGTCCATGTCAAACGCAATCAGCTTGAAATCTTTCAATGACAGTGGGGCGGTGAAGCCTTGGACCATCAGTCCGGGGGCAAATGGGGTGGCAGGGGAGGTCATGGGTTGGTGGTGGCAGTCAAGATGTTGTCACACGCGCAGCGGTTCAGTCGCCTTGGCCTGTGGGGCAATGGGCTCGCCCAGCGAGCGCAGCACCTCGCGCACCAATTGGGCGCGCTCATGTGGTTCAGGCAGGGCGCGCTCGATGCGCAGTTTGTCGTTGCCCGCCAGCTTGATGTGTTTGTTCTTTTGCACCAACTGAATGATGCGCATGCCGTCCACGGGCGCGTGGGGCTTGAAGGCAATCAAGATGGCGTTGGGCGTGGCGTCGACCTTGGCCACCCCATAGGGGTGCACCAGAACGCGCAGTCGGTGCACGTCGATCAAGGTTTGGGCGCTGGTCGGGAGTTGGCCAAAGCGGTCGACGATTTCTTCGAGCAAGGCATCGATCTGGTCAGGGGTGTGGGCGCTGGCCAGTTTTTTGTAAAAGCTCAAGCGCAGGTGCACGTCGCCACAGTAGTCCTCGGGCAGCAAGGCGGGGGCGTGCAAGTTGATGTCGGTGACCGCAGCAAAAGGCTTGAGCAGGTCGGGCTCTTCGCCGTTTTTGAGGGCACGCACCGCCTCTGAGAGCATTTCGTTGTAGAGCTGAAAACCCACCTCGTGCATGTTGCCGCTTTGGTTTTCACCGAGCACCTCGCCGGCACCGCGGATCTCTAAGTCGTGCATGGCCAGGTAAAAGCCCGAGCCCAGCTCCTCCATTTGCTGGATGGCGTCGAGCCGTTGCTGGGCTTGCTTGGTCAGGCTTTGGGTGTCGGGCACCATCAGGTAGGCATAGGCTTGGTGGTGGCTGCGCCCCACGCGCCCGCGCAATTGGTGCAGTTGGGCCAGGCCAAACTTGTCGGCACGGCTGATCAATATGGTGTTGGCGCTGGGCACATCGATGCCGGTTTCGATGATGGTCGAGCACAGCAACACATTGAAGCGCTGGGCCACAAAGTCGCGCATCACCCGTTCCAAATCGCGCTCGGGCATTTGGCCGTGGGCCACGGCAATGCGTGCCTCTGGCAA
>CANJUS010000019.1:0-10345 GCA_947477505.1 Comamonadaceae bacterium
AACCGTGATGTTGCGCTCTTTGATGACCTTGCCCCAGCGCTGGCTTTCTTTGGCCAGCCAGTCGGCAAACTCGGTTGGCGTGCCGCCCACCACTTCAACGCCCTGAGCGCTCAGTTTCTCGCGCACGTCCGGGCTGGCCAATGCTTTGACCAGTGCTGCGTGCAATTTGTCGAGGATGGGTTTGGGTGTGCCTGTGGGCGCGATCATGCCGGTCCACGACTGGGCTTCAAAGCCGGGCAAGGTGTCGGCAATCGGGGCCACGCTGTTGATTTGGGGCGAGCGTTGGGGCGAAGACACCCCCAAAGGCACCAACTTGCCGGATTGCACATGGGGCAGCACCAAGGCCATCGATGCAATCATGCCGGTGACTTGTCCACCCAGCAAATCATTCAGTGCGGCCGCGCCACCCCGATAAGACACCAAGGTGATGTCGATGTTGGCGGTGGACTTGAGCAGCTCGGCCGATAAACGGCTCGAGGTGCCCGCGCCGGGGGTGGAAAAAAACACCTTGTTTTTTTCTTTGCCCTGGGCCAGCAGGTCTTGGATGCTTTTGATGCCCTTGCTGGGGTGCACCACCAACAACTGTGGGCTGCGCACCATCAAGGAGATGGGCACAAAGTCTTTCAACGGGTCGTGCGTCACGCCTTTGTACAAAAATGGGTTGGTCGCAAAGCTATCGAACACCACACCCAAGTTGTAACCGTCTGGGGCAGAGCGGGCGAGCGCATTGGTGGCCACCACGCCACCGGCAGCGGGCTGGTTTTCGATGATGATGGGCTGGCCCAAGGTCTCGCTCATTTTGGGCGCAACCAAACGGGCTGCGACATCGGTCACGCCACCGGGCGGGTAAGGCACCAAAATGCGAATGGGTTTGGTCGGGTACTCTTGTGCCAGTGCCAGCGATGAAACCAGGCCCAGCAATGCCAGTGCGTGTTTGAAACTCATTTTTGTGCCCCCAAGGGCAGGTACTTGTACAGCCAGTCGCGCACCACGTTCCACACCCGTTGGTTGCCTTCGGCAAACATGAAGTGATCGGTGTCGCCAAACAGGTGCAAGTCGGTGGGCATTTTGGCTTTGGCAAACAAAGCCAAAGATTGCGCGGTGGGGGTGACCGAATCGACCGAGCTGTGCAGCAGCATCAAGGGGCGCGGACTCATTTGGTGCACCACATCTTCGGCCCGAAAGTCAAACATGCTTTGCGCCGTCTCGGCGGTGAACTCTTGAATGGCGCCAGGTACCAGTTGGCGCTTCAAGCCCGGTGGCAACGGCACGATTTGCATGCGAGGCACCATGAGGGACGTGCCAGTTTTTTCGCGGTGGGTGCGCCCCTTGGCCAGCATCTCGGTGAAGTCGGCCCAGGCCTGTGGTGTGGGGTGTTGGCCGCGAAACTTGTTCTCGCCATGGCCCCAGCCTCCGGAGGAAATCACACCAGCTACGCGCTGGTCGACAGCGCCGGCATACACCGCCACCGCAGCGCCAAAACTCGATCCAATGAGACCAATCGCATCGGATTGCACACTGGCCTCGCCGGTCATGAAGCTCACCGCATCCAGCGTGGCTTGCACTTGCTCCATGCAAATTAAGTTGCCGCGTGGCCCTTCACTGTCGCCGCACCCGGGCATGTCAAAGCGCAAAGTGATGTAGCCCATGCCCTCGAGTTCGGCACACGGCCCCAACACGTTCTCGGCCGACTTGTTGCTGCCAAACCCATGCAGCACGATCAACGCAGGTCGGCGCTCTTGGGCCTTCATGCCCGCGGGCCAGCGCAGCACACCCGCCAAGCGCAAACCTTGCGAAGTCAATGAGATGGTTTTTTCGTTCATGTTGTTTTTTCTTTCTGGGCTGATTGAGCACGTTCAATCGCTTTGGCTGTGGCCAACGAGGGGCGCATCTTGTCATCGTCGATTTGCACAATGCCTTTGGGCAGGTGCCATTCGCTGAAGCGGTTGACACGGTACTGGTGGGGCTTCCATTTTTCGGTCACAAAATCTGGGTCGCAAAAATACTCGATGCCGCCACCCAAGGGGTTTTGAAAGTACCAAAAGTAGGCCGATGAAATCGGGTGGCGACCGGGGCCCACTTGGGTCGACCAACCGCGTTTGGCAAACGCCAATCCACCGCCAAACACCTCGTGCTGGTCGCGCACTTCAAAGGCCAAGTGGTGCAATGCAGATTTACCGGTGGGGCTTTTGAGTAAAAACATATTGTGGTGCTCGCTGCGCTGGGCCCAACGCAAAAACACACCCGCCCCACCGACATATCGGTCAGACAAATGAAAGCCCAGTCGCTGGCGGTAAAAACGCTCGGCCTCGCCGGTGTCGGGCACAAAAAAAACGATGTGCCCCATTTGCCAAGGTTGTGCGCCTTCGTACTGGGTGCTGATGCGGTCCACCCGCAGTCGCTGACCCGGGGCATTGCATGGCACCACGGCGGGTGGCTTGGCAGCTTTGCGTTGTGAAACGCGCAAGCCAAAGTGAATGCCTGCATCGTCCACACTGTGCACCACACCCTCGCGGTCGAGGTTCACATGGCGATCGCGGGCCAAGTCGTTGGCCAGGCGGTCTAAATCGCGTTGGGTTTTCACACCCAGCACAAACTCTCGAAACTGTGCGCCTTCGCTCAGGGGCGGGGCCAGCAGTGCACTGCTGGCATCGCGCACCACCACCTCGGCACCGTTGCCTGTTTGAAAGCGCAGCAGCTTGGCGCTGTGCGAAGTTTTTTTCAAGCCCCAATCGGTGAAAAAGCGCCGCGACTGGGTCAAGTCGTCAGAGCCAAAGTGAACCGATTCAATGCCGGTGTAATCCACGTGGTTCTCCTGTGGTTGCAGGGTGAAAAAATTTTCTCAAAGCATGATAGCCTCATCACTGTGGGATGGACATGGTGACAACGCGGTGTTATTTTTCTCAAGGTGATCACATGAATCGACGTTTGGCTTTTTCGGTGGCCTTGTTTTTGTGCGTTTTGTGCAGGCCGAGTTGGGCGCAATCGCAGACCCTTGCCTACCCCAACAAGCCGGTTGAATTGGTGGTGTCTTTTGCGCCTGGTGGCGGTGGCCAAAAACACCCCCAAAGAGGCGGTTGATGCCTTGCGCCAGTTGGCGTTCAAAGCGGCCAACGATCCCCAAATGCAAGAAAGCGTTCGCAAGCAAAGCCTGACCTTGTCGTATGAAGATGGCCCGGAATTTCAAAAAACCTGGGTCAAAGAAAGCCAGCACCTGAAACAAATCATGGGCTTGATTGACCTTAAAAATTAAAAGCGTTTCAATCCCGGTAAGTTGGGTCCATGCGGTCGAGCATGCGCAGCAGCCCGGGCCATTCCATCACGCCGTACGGGCGACGGGTTTGCGGTTGGTAGTTCAAATAGGTTTCTTGCAGCACCGCATCGGGCACGGCTTGCAGTGCTGTGTTGCAGGCCATGGCTTGCAGTTGGGCGCGGCACGACAGCTCCAGGCGGTGCATCCAGTTGAAGGCCTCGCCCACGGTGCGTCCGCAGGTGAGCAAACCGTGGTTGCGCAAGACCATGGCCTCTGTGGTGCCCAAGTCGCGCACCAGCACTTCTTGCTCGGCCATGTCCAGCACCACGCCCATGTAGTCGTGGTAACTGATTTTGAGAAAGCGCATCGAGGTTTGGTTCATTGGGAGCAAGCCACAGGCCAGAGACGACACCGCCATGCCAGCGGGCGTGTGGGTGTGGATGACGCAGGCCACCTCGGGCCGTGCTTTGTGGATGGCGCTGTGCAAAATAAAGCCAGGCTTGTTCAGGCCGTATTTGAGTTCACCAAAATCGGGTTGGGAAAGCACATGCCCATCGTGGTCGATCTTGACCAAACACGACGCGCTCATCTCCTCGTACATCATGCCGTAGGGGTTGGTGAGAAAGGCGTTTTCTTCGCCGGGCACGCGCAAGGTGATGTGGTTGGCCATCATGTCGGACATGTCGTAATGCGCCACCAACCGGTAGCAAGCAGCCAGGTCCACCCGGGCTTGCCATTCTTCGGGGGTCACTTGGTTTTTCAATGAAGGCAGTTGCAATCGTCCAAGGCTCATGGGGGTGTCTTTCTTTTGGGGTGATGGTTGGCCGCGTTCACTCGGGTTTGGCACCCGAGTCGCGCACGATGGGAATCCAGGTCTCGTATTCGGTGCGCACAAAACGCGAAAACTCGTCCACGTTCATGGGCACGGGTTCGGCACCCTGGGCGACGAGCCTGGCATTGACTTGCGCATCGTCCAATGCCTTGATCACGGCTTCATTGAGTTTTTGCACGATGGCCATGGGTGTGCCTTTGGGGGCAAACAGTCCAAACCAAGAACCTGTGGCCATGTCCACGCCCAGCTCTTTGAGGGTGGGCACGTCGGGCAGGCTGCGCGAGCGCATTTTGGTTGATACCGCCAAGGCTTTGAGTTGACCCGCCTTGATCAAGGGGATGACCGACGGCACGGTGGCAAACATGTAATGGATGCGCCCGGCCACCAGATCGCGGGTGGCCTCGGCGCCCTTGTAGGGCACATGGATGGCGTTGAGCTTGGCCCGTTGGCTGAACAAAAAGCCCGTCATGTGCGCGGAAGTGCCAATGCCGGTGGATGCAAAGTTGATGTCGTTGGGCCGCTCTTTGGCGAACTTGAGCAACTCGGGCAGGCTATGGATACCAGACACGCTGGGCACGACCAACACCGTGGGCACCTCGGCAATCAAGGCGATGGGTTGCAAATCGCGTTGGGCATTGACGGGCAGGTTTTTGAACAAGGTCGGGTTGATGGCGATCGGCCCGAACGAATTGGCCAGCAAGGTGTAGCCGTCGGGTGCAGCGCGCCCCACGATCTCGGTGCCCAGGTTGCCCGCTGCACCTGCGCGGTTTTCAACCACCACGGGCACACCCCAGCGGGCGGTCAGTTGCATGCCCACTTCGCGCGCCAAGATGTCGGTGGTTCCCCCGGCGGTGAACGACACCACCAGTTTGATGGGTTTGTCGGGGTATTCGGCCAGGGCCCAACCCGTACAAAGGCTCAGCACCAAGGACAAACAAGCCGTTCGCCATGGCGAATTCGAGGTGAAGGATGTTTGCAATCAGCGCTCCCAACAACAGATGCCCCATTATGCTAACTTCAGCGTCTGAACTTTGATGGACTTGAACATGAATATTGTGATCGCCGACGACTACCAAGACTGTGTCCGCCACCTGGACTGTTTCCCCAAGCTCAAAGGTCACCAGGTGACTGTTTACAACGACACGGTCAAGGACATCGATCAATTGGTGCAGCGCTTTGCAGCGGCCGAAGCCTTGGTGCTCATCCGCGAGCGCACCCGCATCAGCGCCGCCTTGCTCGATCGATTGCCCAACCTGAAATTGATTTCTCAAACCGGCAAGATCAGCGCGCACCTGGACTTTGCCGCTTGTCAGGCCCGTGGCATCACCGTTTGCGAAGGCGGTGGCACGGGCTCGGCCACCGCTGAGTTGACGTTTTTGCTCATGCTGGCCAGCATGCGCCACTTCACCAGCGAGGTGCAGCGGCTCAAAGACGGTTTATGGCAAGGCCATTTGGGGCGCCAACTCAGCGGCAAAACACTGGGCGTGCTGGGTTATGGCCGCATTGGTGAGCAAGTGTGCCGAGTGGGTCAAGCCTTTGGGGCCCGACCCCTGGTGTGGGGCAGCGATAACACCCAAACCAAAGCGGCTGCGCATGGGTTTGCAGTGGCCGCCGACCGGGCTGCATTTTTTGAGCAATGCGACATCTTGTCCATCCAACTGAAGTTGTCGGCGCAAACCCAGGGCTATGTGGGGGCCGCTGATTTGGCGCGCATGAAGCCCGATGCCTTGCTGGTCAACACCAGCCGCGCAGGGTTGATTGCACCTGGGGCATTGGCGCAGGCCTTGAAGGCCGGTCGACCGGGTTTTGCAGCTGTCGATGTGTACGAAGAAGAACCCGTCTTGGGTGCCCAGCATCCCTTGCTGGCCCTGCCCAATTGCCTGTGCACGCCACACTTGGGTTATGTGGAAAAAGACAACTACGAGGTGTTTTTTGGCACCGCGTTTGACAACATCAATGCCTTTGCGGCGGGTCGACCGCAAAACGTAGCCCGTTGAGCGCGCTCAGCCTTTGTCGCTCCACTGGCCTTCATCAGCGGCCAGGTTTTCCAATAATTTAAGCAACACCTCGCGCGTGGCTTGAACCTGCTGCGCGGTCAAGCCCTGCGTGCTGACTTGGTTGGTTTGTTCGGCCATCGGGACCAGTTTTTTTTGCAAGGCCCGCCCCTGTGGGGTGAGGTAGACGTACATGTTTTTTTTGTTTTCGGGGGACTGGCGGCGTTCGATATAGCCCAGCGCCTCCATGGCCTTCATGGCGGCAAAGGTGGTGGGCTCCATCACACCGGCGCGGACACTGAGTTCACGCTGGGTCAAGCCGTCGCCATGCCACAGGATGCGCAAAAACGCCCAATGCCCAAACGGCACTTGGTGCTGCGCCAAGCGGGCTTGCAAGGCCCGGGTATAGGCGCGTGCGGTGTCGCGCACCAAATGCGCCAAGCGGTCATTGGGCACCGCCTCTTGCCAGTGGCGCAGCAGTTGCTGGGTGTCTTTTTTCATGCCAATGGGGCCACTTGGTGGTCGGGCCGGACGCTTTCACCACTGCGCGCCGATTGCAATATGGCCAAACTCACCGCGGTGCTGGCGCGTGACCAGCGCCCGTTGTGCAAAGTGGCTTGTCCGCTGTGGGCCAACACCATTTCGTCGATGACCTCATGGCGCGGTGCATGGCCCAAAGGCACAGACTCAAAGCGCTGGGTGGTGTCGCCGTCAATGGCCACGCCACGGGGTGTCAAGCGCAGATCGGCGTGTTCGCAACCAATGATGACCGGCCCGAAGTGCGGGTGGGCGCTGGGGGCACTGTCCGGTGCTGGTGCGCTCCACAGACTGCCGCCGTAATTGCGCTGGGCCTTGAGGCTGGCTTCTTGCGCGGCGTCGCTGACGCTTTGCAAACGCTGACGCGCTGCACCATGTCCACCGCTGGGTTTGACAAAGCCCATTTCGTTGATGCCGTCCATCCAGGTGTCGCTGTCAAAGTGACCGTAACCGCTGTAAGTCATGCTGGCAAATGCGCCGCCTTCAAACGACAGCAAGGCGCTATACGCACCTTCAGTGGGTCGGGTGGGGTCCCAGTTGCCGCTGTGGGCCGATACGCTGCGCACCAACCCACCACCGAGCAAACGCACCATGTCCACTTGGTGGGCCGCTTGGCTGTGGATCACCCCGCCCCCGGCGTCGGTGTGCAGTTCTTCTGGTCGCCGCGGGCGGTATAAAAAATCGGTGTACTGCAATGCATGGATCATGCGCACCCGGCCATAGCGCCCACTGGCGATGAGTTGGTGGGCGCGCAGCACTGGGCCATTGAAGCTGTGGCTGGGCCCCACGATCAAGGCCGTGTGGGCGTTTGCACAGGCCTGCACCATGCGGTTGCATTCGTCCAAGCCAATGGCCATGGGTTTTTCCACCAGCACATGCTTGCCGTGCTGTGCGGCCAGTACCACATGGTCGGCGTGGAATTGGTGGGGTGTGGCCACATACACCCAGTCCACATCAGGGCGATGGCACAAGGCTTCAATCGATTCCACGCTGGGGGCGTGAAAGTCGCGTTCAAATTGCGCACAGGCTTGCGCCATCGGGTCGCAGGCCGCCACCAAGCGCACCCGTGTGTCTTGCAAAAAAGTGGGCATCATCAGGGTGAAGGCGCGGCCCAAGCCAGCCACACCAATGCGCAGGGGCGCGCTCACAGCGCCAACTCCAAGGTGCCGCCATGGATCGAGCGGGACACGCACACCATGATGTGTTGGCTGCGCTCTTCGGGCAGCAACACCAGGTCGCGGTGCTCGACTTCGCCGGCGATCAAACCGGTTTTGCACGACCCGCAGGTACCGCTTTCACAGGAGCTGGCCACCGCCACGCCCGCACTGCGCAGGCATTCCAAAATGCTGCGCTCGGGCGGTACGCTCAGGCGACGCCCACTGGCTTGTAGCACCACTTCAAAGGCTTGGTTGTCGGCCCATCCTTGGGAGGCAGCGCCGAAGCTTTCAAAATGAATTTGGTGCGCGGGCCAGTGCCCGCTCATGTCGCGCACGCTGTCCATCAAGCCCTGCGGGCCGCAGCAATACACATGCGCGGCGCTGGGCGTTTCCAGCACAGGCCACAGGTCCAGCGACTGGCTGGGGTCGCCGCCATCGTGGTGCACGCTCACGCGCTCGCGCCAGGGGGCTTGTTGCAACTCGCTCAAAAAAGCGGTCGCTTGCGCATCGCGGGTGCACACATACAAATGAAATGGCTGGGTGGGCATCAGCGCCAAGGCTTGCGCCATCGCATACAGTGGCGTGATGCCAATGCCCCCGGCAATCAAAATGTGTTGGTCCGCATCGGTGTCCAACGGGAACAGGTTGTCGCCCCCGCGCATGGTGAGCGTGTCACCTTCTTGTACGCCATCGATCAGGCTGACCGAGCCGCCTCGCCCGTTTGCATCGCGCTTGACTGCAATCGCCCAGTGGTCGCGTGCTTGCACCGGCCCGCACAGCGAGTAGCTGCGCGTGTGACCGCCAGGGGTGAGCAAGCGGATGTGCGCACCCGGCGTCCACGCCGGCAAATCTGCCCCAGCGGGGTCGACCAATTCAAAGCGCACGATGTCGCGTGCAATGGGGTGCTTGCGGCGCACGCGCAAGGCGCTCAGTGAGGCTGCTGCCAAAGAAAAAGAAGACATGGTTTGTACCGACGCCCGCAGGCTTGACAAGGTGTAAACTGCAATCATAATCTTAGATCACTAAGTATTTAAGGGTCAACCCAAAAGACCCACAAACTCAGTTCGGACAAGGAGCAAACATGCTGACCCATGAAGAAAACATGCTGATGTGCCGCGTGGAGGGCGACGCCCCCATGGGCCAGTTGATGCGCCGCCACTGGCAAGTGGTGTGCTTGGTCGAAGAGGTGCCCGAGCCCGATGGCACCCCGGTGCGCGCGCGCGTCTTGGGCGAAAACCTGGTGGTGTTTCGCGACTCCGGTGGTCAGGTGGGCGTACTTGATGAAATGTGCCCGCACCGGCGCGCGTCCTTGGTGTATGGCCGCAATGAGCACCGGGGACTGCGCTGCCTCTATCACGGCTGGAAGATGGATGTCAGCGGCAACGTGGTCGAGATGAGCTCTGAGCCTGCTGGCAGTGGCTTGGCCAGCAAGGTCAAGCACAAAGCCTATCCCACCCACGAGTGGGCTGGCATGGTGTGGGCCTACATGGGCCCGAGCGAAACCCTGACCCCATTTGTGCCACCACGTTGGGCACCCACCGACGACGTGCAGGTGTCGATCGCCAAAATCATCATCCCGGCCAACTGGGCGCAAATTTTGGAAGGTCAAATTGATTCGGCGCACAGCTCAAGTCTGCATTCATCCGACATGGTGCCCGCCCGTGTGGATGGTGCCAAGGCCAACAACGAACAATGGCTGCGTCCCTCCACCGACAAAGCTCCGCGCATGCAAGTCGAGGTCAATGGCTACGGGTTTCGTTATGTGGCCTTGCGCCGACCGATTCAAAATGCCGCCACCCACGAGTACGTGCGCACCACGGTGTTTGTGGCCCCGGCAGCGGCCCTGATTCCGCCCAACGACGTTTACAACGTGGCCAACTTCAACACACCCATTGACGACCACCACACCGCGTTTCATTTCATCGCTTGGGGCGACCCGCAAACCACGCCCAACACGGCAGCGTGGCGCAAGTTCTTGCACACCGAGGTGGGGGTGGACCTGGACGCGGCCTACCACCCGGTGCGCAACATGGACAACCACTTCATGCAAGACCGTGCCGCCATGAAAGCGGGCAATTTCACCGGCATCCCAGGCATTCCCAACCAGGACATGGCCATGTGGGTGGGCATGGGCCCCATCGTCGACCGTGAGCACGATCGCTTGGGGGCCAGCGACATGGCCATCGTGGCCTTTCGCCGCCAAATGGTCGATGCAGTGCGCGCGTTTGCCAATGGAGAGGCCGCCATCGGTGTGGGTGAGTTGCAAATCCCAGAATCGGTTTGTTCGTTCCAAGGGGTGATCCCCAAAACCACAGATTGGCGTGTCTACCCAGCCCAACCGGTGGGCACAGCGCAAGAAGCCGTGGCAAACTGACGCAAAACGCCAGCCATCCACTCAATCCAACCACCCTCACCGAATATGCAACGCAGACACTTTTTGGCCGCCACCACGGCCTGGGCCGCCACCACGCCCACGGCCTGGGCTCAGGCCTATCCCAACCGCCCCATCAAACTGGTGGTGCCCTTTCCCCCTGGCGGAGGTGCTGACAACCTGGCGCGCATCGTTGCACCC
>CANJUS010000020.1:0-10205 GCA_947477505.1 Comamonadaceae bacterium
GCCCCGTCGACGAACTCGAACTCACTGTGCGCTCTGCCAACTGCCTCAAGGCCGAAAACATTTTCTACATCGGCGACCTGATTCAGCGCACCGAAAACGAGTTGCTCAAAACCCCGAACTTGGGTCGCAAGTCACTCAACGAAATCAAAGAAGTACTCGCCTCGCGTGGCTTGACCTTGGGCATGAAGCTCGAGAGCTGGCCGCCTGCAGGCTTGGACAGCAAGCGCTGATTCAAGCCATAAGAAAAACCAACAAGACATCCGTCCCCTGGCCGTACCTGATACGGCGGCCGGCAAAACAAGCTAGAAAGGATTCGACATGCGTCACGGACACGGACTTCGCAAACTCAATCGCACCAGCGAGCACCGCCTCGCCATGCTGCGCAACATGATGAACTCGCTGATCGCTCACGAAGTCATCAAGACCACTGTGCCCAAAGCCAAAGAGCTGCGCCGCGTGGTTGAGCCCATGATCACTTTGGCCAAAGAGCCCACCTTGGCCAACAAGCGTTTGGCCTTCAACCGACTGCGTGACCGCGACAGCGTGGTCAAGTTGTTCGCCGACTTGGGCCCGCGCTACAAAGCACGCCCGGGTGGCTACACCCGCATTTTGAAAATGGGCTACCGCGTGGGCGACAACGCCCCCATGGCTTTGGTTGAATTGGTCGACCGCCCAGAAATAACGGTCAGCAGTGAACCAAACACGGCTGAGTAAGATAGAATCAACCCCTTACCGCGCGATGGAGCAGCCTGGTAGCTCGTTGGGCTCATAACCCAAAGGTCGCAAGTTCAAATCTTGCTCGCGCAACCAAATTTTCAGTGGCATTTTTGCTGAAACCCAAACGCCCACACTTGTGTGGGCGTTTTCGTTGGTGAAAGAAAAACCGTGAACGATCCTGTTGTGCTTTCATTGCTGGCGCAAGCCGATCGCATCGACCACCCAGTCGATGGTGTGAACCAAGTCTGGCATGTCTGGAACCGCACCAGCTCGCAACCCTTGGTGCTGCTGCATGGTGGCAGTGGCAGTTGGACGCATTGGGTGCGCAACATAGAGGTCTTGTCGCAAACCCACGCGGTGTGGGCCATGGATTTGCCCGGCATGGGCGACTCAGAATTACCACCCAATGCAAAAGATGCAGATGACATTGCACCTTGGGTTGCCAAAGGCATGGCGCAACTGGTGGGTGGACAGGCTTGCCCTCTGATGGGCTTTTCTTTTGGTGGTTTGACGGCTGGTTTTGTCGCTGCCCAGCACCCTGAAAGCGTGTCGCGGTTGCTGTTGGTGGGCGTGCCAGGCCTGGGCATGTTTGTCGACCCCTTGCCACTGCGCGGCTTTCAAAACAACATGGACATGGACCAGCGCAAGGCCGTGAACCGGCATAACCTGATGAGCATCATGCTGGCCCATGAGACATCATTGAGCGCGCAAACGTTAGAAATTCAAGAGGCAAATGTGGTGCGCGATCGGCTGCGTCGGCGCCGCATTGCGCGCAGCACCATCATGCTTGATTTGCAAAAGCAATGGCGTTGCCCGGTGCATGTTTTGTGGGGGGCGAAAGATGCTTTGTATGAACCGCACTTGGGCGAAGCGGCGCAGCGTTTGTCGAATTGTGATGTGCGCGACATCACCTTGCTGGTCGACACGGGGCATTGGGCCAACTATGAAAACGCCAGTGCCTTCAACGCTTGGGCCTTGACCCAATTGGCCGCAGCCCTTTGATCAATCCACTGGGTCTGGCAGCACAGCGGTGACCTCGATCTCCACCAAGGCGCGCGCCTCCACCAAGGCGCTCACGGCCACACAGGTCATGGCGGGGAAGTTGCGCCCCATCACGTCACGGTAAACCGGGCCCAGGCCCTTCAGGGAGGCCACATACAGATCGCGGCTGGTGACGTACCAAGTCATGCGCACCATGTGCTCTGGCCCCGCACCAGCGGCTTGCAAGACGGCCAAGATGTTGCGCAAGGCAAGGCCGGTTTGCTGCAAGAAATCATCGCTTTCAAATTGCTGTTGGGCGTTCCACCCCACCATGCCGCCGACAAAAATTTGAGTGCCGCGCGCTGCAATGCCGTTGGCATAGCCCTTGGGCCGCTCCCACCCCTCAGGTTGAATCACTTGGTGCATGGAATCCTTTCAGGCGTTGGCCATTTGGCGCAATTTAAAACGTTGAAGCTTGCCGGTCTCAGTGCGGGGAAGTTGATCCACGAAGCTGATCTCACGCGGGTATTTGTAAGGGGCCAGGGAGGCTTTGACATGGTCTTGCAGTTGCTTGACCAAATCCGCGTTGCCCTGGTGCGGTGAGCGCAAAACACAATAGGCCTTGATGATCATGCCGCGCTCGTCATCGGTCTTGCCCACCACACCACATTCGGCCACCGCAGGGTGCTTGAGCAAAGCGTCCTCGACCTCTGGTCCACCCACGTTGTAGCCAGCGGTGATGATCATGTCGTCGTCACGCGCTTGGTAATGGAAGTAACCATCATCGTCTTGAACAAAGGCGTCACCTGGAAAGTTCCACCCGTCTTGCACATAACGCTGCTGGCGTTCATCTTCCAAATAGCGGCAACCCGTGGGCCCGATCACCGCCAAACGGCCCACTTGTCCGCGCGGCAGCTCATGGCCTTGTGCGTCCACCACCTTGGCTTGGTAGCCAGGCACCACCTTGCCAATGGCACCACGGCGCACATCGTCACCCGCAGATGAAATGAAGATGTGAAACATTTCTGTGGCACCAATGCCGTCGAGCATCTCCAGGCCACTGGACTGTTTCCACAGTTGCCGCGTGGCATCAGGCAAGCCTTCACCCGCACTGACGCTGATGCGCAAACTCGGTACCGCACCCGGTTGAATGTGTGCCGCCATTTGGCGGTAGAAGGTGGGTGCCGTGTAACAAATGGTGCAACCCACCTGGGCCATGACGTCGACCATGGTGGCCGGGGTATAGGGTTTGTCGTGGAAATAAACCGAACAACCCGCCCACATGGGGAACATCAGCAAGCCACCCAATCCAAAGGTGAAAGCCAATGGGGGAGAGCCCATGACAATGTCTTGCGGTGTGGCGCACAGCACATGGCGCGGCCATGCTTCACACGCGCTCAATATGTCGCGGTGGCTATGGGCCGCAGCTTTGGGTGTGCCGGTGGTGCCAGAGGTAAAGGCCAGCATGGCGATGTCGTCTGCATGCGTGGGGCAGGCGACAAAGTTGCCTGGCTGTGCCGCCGCGCGCACGGCCAAAGAGCCCGGCGCGTCCATCACATTGAAGGGCACGATGGTGCGCAGCATGGGTTGCTGTTGCTGGGCCAACTCCAACTCTTGCATCAAACCCACATCGCACAAAGCCACGCTGGGCTGGGCTTTGGCAATGATTTCGCTCAACTCCTTGGCGCGCAACAAGGGCATGGTTGCCACCGCCACCATGCCCGCTTTGACCACGCCCAACCAGGCCAGGGCCAGACCCACCGAATTGCCGCCGCGCAGCAACACCCGGTTGCCGGGCACCAGCCCCAAGTCGTTCACCAATACGTGGGCAATGCGGTCCACCCGCTCCAGCGCATCGCTGTAACTCAGGGTGATGCGTGGTGAGCGCAGCAAGGGCCGATCACCCCAGCCATTGGCGTGCGCCGCCTCAAACAAAGCGTGCACCAGGTTGATTTGATCGGGGAATGCAAGTTCGGGCAAGTCGCGCAACATTTGGGGCTGCTGATGCGCGGGCGGCAAACGGTCCACCACAAACCGGTCAATGTGTGCACTCATGTGGCCACCCCCTTGAGAATCGACTTGCCCATGATGAGCAATTGCACCTCGCTGGCACCTTCGTAGATGCGCAGCGCGCGGATATCGCGGTACAGCGCTTCCACCTTGACACCCACTTCAACGCCACGCCCGCCGTGCATTTGCACCGCCATGTCGATCACCCGCTGTGCGTTTTCTGTGGCGGTGTATTTCGCCATGGCTGCGGCCTGGGTGTAGGCCCCTGTGTCGGTGCCGGTTTGGGTGTCTCGCATCCAAGCCGCGCGGTAGGTCAGCAAGGCCGCCGCATCCACCAAGGCGGCCATTTCACCCAAGCGGGCTTGGGTCAATTGAAAGTCTGCCAGGGTCTGGCCGAACATGCGCCGTGTTTGTGCGTGGTGGCTTGCTTCGTGCAGTGCCCGCCGGGCCATGCCCAGCGCTGCCGCGGCCACCGATGCGCGAAAAATATCCAAGGTGCGCATGGCCAATTTGAAGCCGCCATTTGGCTCGCCCAATTGGGCTTGCGCGGGCAGCTTGCATTGGTCAAAGGTCAGCGTCGCCAAGGGGTGCGGCGAGATCACGTGCAGATGGGCCGATGTGTCCAGGCCCGGCGTGTCGGCGTCGACAATGAAAGCGGTGATGCCGCGCGCACCGGCCTTGGGGTCGGTCTTGGCAAACACCACGTAAAAATCGGCGATACCCCCGTTGCTGATCCAGGTTTTCTGACCCTGGAGCACATGGCCTTGGCCGCCGGCTTGGGCGCTGGTGAGCATGCCCGCCACGTCTGAGCCGGCTTCGGGCTCGCTCAAGGCAAAGGCCGCGATCTTGTGCCCTTGGGCCACCGCAGGCAGGTACTGCGCTTGTTGGCTGGGCGTGCCCGCCAAGGTGATCGCGCCGCTGCCCAGGCCTTGCATGGCAAACGCAAAATCGGCCAAGGGCGAGTGCCAGGCCAGGGTTTCGCGCAAGATGACCAAGGCACGCGAGTCCAGTTGCGGCAACGCGCCCCCATGGGCTGCGGGCACACAGTAGCGCAGCCAACCGCCGTGGGCCAAGCGCAGGACCCAGTCGCGGCAGGCTTGGCGGTCGTCGTGCTCATCGACAACTTGGGTGGGGCACCAGTCTTGCAGGCCTTGCGCCAAGGCCTGGTGGACAGGTTCAAAAAACGGCAATTGCCATTGGGGTGAGCCCATGTCAGTCCCCTTTGAAAACCGGTTTTTGTTTGGCTGCAAAGGCCTCGTAAGCGCGGGTGAAGTCTTGGGTTTGCATGCAAATGGCTTGGGCTTGGGCTTCGGCCTCAATGGCTTGCTCCAAGGTCATGGCCCACTCTTGGTGCAGCATGGTTTTGGTCATGCCGTGCGCAAAGCTGGGGCCTTGGGCAATTTGCAAGGCCATTTTTTGCGCCGCAGCACCCACATCGGATGGTTCGTGCAAGCTGTTGAAAAACCCCCAAGCCAACCCCTCTTGGCCGGTCATGGCGCGGCCGGTGTACAGCAACTCGCTGGCGCGGCCTCGCCCAATCACGCGCGGTAGCAAAGCGCAAGCGCCCATGTCGGCGCCAGCCAGCCCCACGCGGGTGAACAAATAAGCCACCCGCGTGGCGTCGGTGCCCATGCGCAAGTCGCTGGCCAAGGCAATCATCGCTCCAGCACCGGCGCACACCCCGTCAATGGCGGCCACGATGGGTTGTGGGCAGGCCCGCATGGCCTTGACCAAGTCGCCCGTCATGCGGGTGAAGTTCATCAACTCGGGCATGCTCATCTTGGTCAGCGGGCCAATGATTTCATGCACATCCCCGCCCGAGCAAAAGTTGCCGCCTGCCCCTTGCACCACAACAGCACGCACATCGGTGGCATAACGCAAGGCATTGAAGCGATCGCGCAACTCAGCGTAAGAGTCAAAGGTGAGCGGGTTTTTCCGTTCGGGCCGGTTCAAAGTGACGGTGGCCACACCCTCGTGAAATGCCCAATGAAAGTGGGTGGCAGCTTGCCCGCCTTGCGCGCTGTATTGCGCATGCATCGGGTTGGGGGCGGTCATGTAGTGGTTCACGGTGTCTCCGATTCTGTGGTTTGGTGGGCTTGCTGCTTCACGCGCCCGAGCAGTTTATAAAGGGTTTGAATTTCTCGCTCACTCAAGCTGTCAAAGGCCGCAACGATCCAGGCTTCATGCTGCTGGGCCATCTCTTTGAAGGTGGTTCTGCCCTTGAGGGTGAGCCGGATGCGCCAAGCGCGCCGGTCTTCGGCCACATCAAGCCGCTCGACCAGGCCTTCGCGGGTGAGTTGATCGGTGATGGCGGTGACGTTGCCGCCGGTGACCATCATGCGGCGTGACAACTCGTTCATCTTCATGCCCTCGGGGGCACGCTCGAGTTGCGCCATCAGGTCAAAGCGCGGCAAGGTGGTGTCAAATTGCTCGCGCAATTGGCCTCGCACCTGCTTTTCAATCAACTGGGTGCAGGTGAGCAATCGCAGCCATAAGCGCAGGGACTCGGGGTGCTCGATGTGGGCTCGGGCCTCTAAATCCATGGGCGGTGTCAACGTGCAGGGTGCAAACTGCGGTAGAGCTGATCGCGCCCACTTTCATAAGCGCGTGGCCACACCACATCGCGGCTGCCCAACTTGGCTGCTTCATGCAAGGTCCAGGCGGGGTCGGCCAAGTGAGGCCTGGCCACGGCGCACAAATCTGCACGCCCGGCCGCAATGATGCTGTTGGCATGGTCGGCCTCACTGATGGCCCCCACCGCCATCGTGACGATCCCCACCTCGTTGCGGATGCGGTCGGCAAACGGGGTTTGGTACATGCGCCCGTAGACGGGCTTGGCTTGGCGGGTGGTTTGGCCTGAAGAGACGTCGATCACATCGCAACCGGCTTGTTTGAACAGGCGCGCCATCACCACCGCATCGTCATCGGTGTTGCCACCTTCGGCCCAGTCGTGGGCCGAAATGCGCACCGCCATCGGTTTGTGGGCAGGCCACACGGCGCGCATGGCGGCAAACACCTCCAGCGGGTAGCGGCAACGCTTGGCGATGTCGCCGCCGTATTCATCGGTGCGCAAATTGGTCAAGGGACACAAAAAGCCCGACAACAAATAGCCGTGGGCGGCGTGCAACTCCAACCAATCAAAGCCCGCCGCATGGGCGCGTTGGGTGGCGGCGACAAACGCACCGGTCATGGTGTCCATGTCGGCACGGGTCATGGCGCGCGGTGTGGCGTTGTTGGGTCCGTAGGCGAGGGCGCTGGCGGCCATCAAAGGCCAATTGCCCGTGGGCAGGGGCTCGTCAATCGCTTCCCAGCCCACTTGGGTAGAGCCCTTGGCACCGCTGTGGCCGAGTTGCAAGCCGATGTGGGCGTTTTGTTGGTGCGCAAAGCCCACCACCTTGGCAAAGGCTTTTTGCTGGTCTTCGTTCCACAGGCCTGGGCAAGCGGGGGTGATGCGACCCTCAGGCGTGGGGCTGGTCATCTCCACCATCACCAGACCCGCGCCACCCATGGCGCGCGCACCCAGGTGCACCAGGTGAAAGTCGCCGACCACACCTTCGCTGGCTTGGTAGGTCGCCATGGGGGACACCACGATGCGGTTCTTCAAGGTGATGTCGCGCACCTTGAGCGGCAGCAGCATGGGGGCGACGGGTTTGCGTCCCGACAACCAGGCTTCGTAGCCCTCCAGCCACACCGGGTCGCGCAAGCGCAGGTTTTCGTGGCTGATGCGCTGCGAGCGGGTCAGCAGCGAGTAGGTGAACTGCTCGATGTCCATGTGGGTGTAGCGGTCCACATGCTCAAACCACGAGGTGGAGTTGCGCGCTGCGTTTTGGATTTTCAGCACCTCCACACTGCGCCGGGCCTCGTAGGCTTTGAGCACCGTGGCCATGTCGTCGCCGGGGTGCTGGGCAAAGGTTTGGGCCAAATCGATGGCATCTTCCAGGGCTAGCTTGGTGCCGCTGCCAATGGAAAAGTGTGCGGTGTGCGCCGCGTCGCCCATCAGCACAATGGGGGTTTGCCGCCCGCCAATCGACTCCCAGTGCACCCAGGTGTTGCAAATCACGCGCGGGAACTGGATCCATATGGCCGAGCCGCGCAAGTGCGACGCGTTGCTCATCAAGGGGTGGCCATCGAGGTACTTGGCAAACAGCTTTTCGCAAAACGCGATGCCTTGTTCTTGGTCCATTTTGTCCAAGCCGTGGGCAAGCCACACCGGCTCGGGTGTCTCGACGATGAAGGTCGAAGTTTCGCCATCGTATTTGTAAGCGTGCGCCTGAAACCAGCCGTGTTCGGTTTGCTCAAAAGCGAATGTGAATGCCTCGAAGGTTTTGCGTGTGCCCAGCCACACAAAGCGACACAAGCGCGTGTCGATGTCGGGTTGGTAAGTTTGGGCATAGCGGGTGCGCACCCGGCTGTTGAGGCCGTCGCAGGCGATCACCAAATCGGCTTGGTATTGCAAGGCCAAGGCCTGATCGTCGCTGACGTCTTGCTCAAACAAGAGCTTGACGTCGAGCTCTTCGCAGCGCGCTTGCAAGATGTTGAGCAAGCGCTTGCGGCCAATGCCACAAAAGCCGTGCCCCGTCGAGCGCACGCTGCGGTCCTTGAAAAACACCTCGATGTCGTCCCAATGGTTGAAGGCGTCGGCAATCAACTGCCCGGTGGGGGCGTCGGCTTGCTGCAGGTTGTCCAGCGTTTTGTCGCTGAAGACCACGCCCCACCCAAAGGTGTCGTAGGGTCGATTGCGTTCCACCACGGTGATGTGGTGACTGGGGTTTTGGGTTTTCATGAGCAATGCGAAGTACAAACCCGCTGGCCCACCACCGATGCATAAGATATTCATGTCCGAATTGTTGAAGCCTAAAGCAATTTTTGTCAAGCCCCTGTTTTCATTTGTTTGATCTCTGGCAAGTTCTGGGCCGTGGCGGCAGGTTCTGGGGGGCTTCACGGCGCACAATCGCGCCATGATTTACAAATTCAAATCCAAGGCGGCCGCAGACTTGATTTTTTTGCCCGAAAACGCCCGCCAACTGTTGGGCATCTTGGGCAAGGACGCCGCCGCCCAAGGCATCATCGAGCCGGCCGATATGGCCGCTGCGGTACAGGCTTTGCAAGCCGCCGTCACCAAGGCCGAGCAAGCCCAAACCCAGGCCGCCGAAGAGGCCCGCGCCAGGGGCGAAAAGCCCCTGCCTGGCCCGGCCGTTGGCTTGCGCCAGCGCGTTCAGCCTTTCATCGCCATGCTCGAGCGTTGTGACCGCGCTCAGCAACCCATTGTCTGGGGGGTGTGAGCCCGTGGCCCCTTATTTCCAAGCCTTGTCGCCCCTGCGCGTGCTCGACGCCTTGTCAGACTTGGGCTTGGCGGTGGACGGACGTTTGAGCGCCTTGAGTTCGTATGAAAACCGCGTTTACCTGGCCATGCTCGACGACAACAGCGCGGTGGTGGCCAAGTTTTACCGACCATTGCGCTGGCCCCAGGCGCTGATCGCCGAAGAGCAGGCCTTTGCCGACGAATTGGCCAGCGAAGACATCCCGGTGGTGGCCCCGATGGTGTTGCATGGAAAAGCCCTGCACCACTTGGCCATTGAAGACGACGCCGAGCACCCGGGTTTTTGGTTCAGTGTCAGCCCGCGCCGTGGTGGCCGCCAACCCGAGTTGGACGACCCCGAGGTGCTCGAGTGGATTGGTCGATTTTTGGCCCGCATCCACAACGTGGGGGCCCGCAACGCCTTTGCCCAACGGCCTGCGCTGGACGTGCAATCTTTTGGCGAAGTGCCACGCGAGTGGCTGCTGGGCCAAGGTGCGGTGGCCGCCGAGGTGCAGACTGAGTGGGCCACGCTCAGTGAGCAGGCCCTTACTTTGGTGCGTCAAGCCTGGGACGCGGTCGGGGTGGGTCAAGCCGGTGGCGTGCAAACCATCCGATTGCACGGCGACTGCCACCCAGGCAATATTTTGTGGACGCCCACCGAGCGGCCTGAGGGCGGCCCGCATTTTGTCGACCTTGACGACGCCCGCCAAGGCCCTGCGGTGCAAGACCTGTGGATGCTGCAAAGCGGTGAACGTTTTGAGCGCACCCGGCAACTGGGCCAGCTGATTGACGGCTACGAAAGCCTGCGCGAGTTGGACCGGCGCGAACTGGCCCTGATCGAGCCACTGCGCACTTTGCGCTTGATCCACTACAGCGCATGGTTGGCGCACCGGCGTGACGACCCGTCTTTTGCGGTGCACTTTCCCTGGTTCGACGGGCCCGACTACTGGCGCGGCCAAGTCAATATGTTGCAAGAGCAAATAGAGGCCATGCAAGAGCCCCCACTGATCGTTTAACCCCTTTGCGCAGCACGGTCACCAAGGGTGATAGAGTGCACTGACACTGGCGCCTGTCGCCGTTGTGCCCCTTTTTTTCGGAGACAAAATGACCCTGCCCATGCGCCCCCTTCGATGGCTTGCTGCTGCAACTTGGACGGCGGCAGCTTGTTTCAGTGCCCCTGTGGCGGCCCAAACCCCCC
>CANJUS010000021.1:0-9782 GCA_947477505.1 Comamonadaceae bacterium
ACACCGTGGCATTGGCACTCGGACCGGTAGAGTGCTAACATTCGCACCTAAGTATCCATTCAGGAGAAATGCCATGACAGAACTTGCACTGAGCAGCCGCCCCATCAGCGTTGCCAATCCCTGGGCGCTGGTTCCACCGTTGGGCACCCTGGACGCCTATATTTCTGCGGTCAACCGCTTGCCCATGCTCACCTTAGAGCAAGAACAGGACTTTGCCCGCCAATGGCGCGAAAGCCAAGACGTGGCCTCGGCCGGCAAGCTGGTGCTGTCGCACTTGCGTTTGGTGGTGTCCATCTCCCGCCAATACCTGGGTTATGGCCTGCCCCACGCCGACCTGATCCAAGAAGGCAATGTCGGCCTGATGAAAGCGGTCAAGCGCTTCGACCCCGAGCAAGGTGTGCGACTGGTCAGCTACGCGATGCATTGGATCAAGGCCGAAATCCACGAATACATTTTGAAAAACTGGCGCATGGTCAAAGTGGCCACCACCAAGGCCCAGCGCAAACTGTTTTTCAACCTGCGCTCCATGAAGCAAGGCATGCGTGCCGATGTGAGCGACGCCAATGCACACCGCCAAAGCTTGAGCCCAGAGCAAGTCGAACAGGTGGCAAGCAGCCTGCACGTCAAGCCCGAAGAGGTGCTGGAGATGGAGGCGCGCATGGCCGGTGGCGATGTGGTGCTCGACCCCAGCCCGGGCGATGATGGCGAGGACACTTTTGGTCCCATCGCCTACCTCACCGATGTGCGCCACGAACCCACCGCAGTGATGGAAGCGCACCAACGCGATGTGCTCTCCAGCGATGGCTTGGCCATGGCACTTGACACCTTGGACGCGCGCAGTCGACGCATCGTCGAAGAGCGCTGGCTCAAGGTCAATGACGACGGCTCGGGCGGCATGACGCTGCACGATCTGGCCGCCGAATACGGGGTGAGCGCCGAGCGCATCCGTCAAATTGAGGTGGCTGCCATGAAAAAAATGAAAGCCAGTTTGGTGGAGTTCGCATAACCGCGCTGCACCCAGCGAAACGCCGCCCGAGGGCGGCGTTTTCATTGACGGGGCGACGCCAATTGCGTCGCTTCAACTGCCTTGCAACAGGGCTGTCACATCTGAGCGCAAATCGGCCGTCGCCATGTTGGGTCGGGTGAACAAGCGCAAACGACCTTTCGGGTCATAGATATAAAAACCAGCCAAGTGGTCCAGCGTGTAACTGGTGGGCGTGGGACCGGCCACTTTTTTGCGGTAAGCCTTGTAGTGCGTGGCCACCACCTCCAACTCCTCGGGCGTGGGCACCAAGGCCAAAAAGCTTGGGTCGAAATTGCCCAAATAGGCTTTGAGCATGTCAGGGCTGTCCCGCTCCGGGTCCAAAGTCACAAACAAACCTTGCACTTGTTCGCCTGGTGCACCAAGTTCGCGCTTGAGTTCTGCCAACTGGAACATGGCTGTGGGACACGCGTCCGGGCATTGGGTGTAGCCAAAAAAGAGCATCACCACCTTGCCTTTGAAATCCGCCAAAGTGCGGCGCTGACCCAGGTGATCTGTCAGCTCAAAGCCCAAGGCGTAGTCGGCGCCGGTGAGGTCAAACGACTTGAACGCGGGCTTGGCCGGGGCACACGCACCCAAGGCCAAGGCAGTGGCCACGAGGGATGCCAAAAAGCTTCTGCGGGCACATTCAGTCATGGCGGGTCCACTCACAAATAATGGTCAATCAACAGGGCTGCAAACAACAAGCTCAGGTGCACCAAGGAAAACTTGAATGTCTTGCGCGCCAACTCGTCCGAATACTGACGCCACAGGGCGTGCCCGTAATAACAAAACATGGCGCTCAAAATGACCGCGCACACCAGATAAAACCAACCACTCATGCGGTACACAAACGGCATCATGCAGGCGGCCAACAAGACCCAGGTATAAAGCAAAATTTGCAGTCGGGTGAATTCATTGCCATGGGTGACGGGCAGCATGGGCAAACCCGACTTGCGGTAGTCCTCCACACGGTACAAAGCCAGCGCCCAGAAGTGCGGTGGCGTCCATAAAAATATGATGAGAAACAGCATCAAGGCTTCTGGCCCCACATCGCCCGTCATGGCCGCCCACCCCAGCACCGGTGGCATGGCCCCAGAAGCCCCACCAATCACGATGTTTTGCGGGGTCAAGGGCTTCAAAATCACGGTGTAAACCACCGCGTAACCCACAAAGGTGGCAAAGGTCAGCCACATCGTCAAGGGGTTGACGTACACCCACAACAAGCCCGACCCCGCCATGCACAAGGCAGCAGAGAACAACAAAGTTTGGGCATTGCTCAACTCCCCTTTGGCCGTGGGTCGCCAAGCGGTGCGGCGCATGCGCGCATCAATGCTTTGTTCAACGATGCAGTTGAACGCAGCGGCCGCACCAGCCACCAACCAAATGCCCAAGCAAGCCACGATCCCCAAACGCACTTCGGCCCAAGTGGGCACGCCAGGCACTGCCAGCACCATGCCAATGAGGGCACAAAAAACGATCAGCTGAATCACACGCGGCTTGGTCAAGGCCTGAAACTGCCGCCAGCGCTGGCCAAAGGTGAACACCGGTTCCATCATGCGACGGCCCTCGAGGCCAACCCCAACGGGCTTGGCTTGGCACGCGCATGCACGGTCAGCTGCAACAAGCCCACCAACGTCACCAACATTGCGGCCGATCCTGCGGTGTGCAACAAAGCGGCCACCAGCGGCCAATCGAGCACCACGTTGCTCAGCCCCGTGGCCACCTGCAAACACAACAAGGACGCCAAGGCCACCGCCCAGGGTTTCATCAACGCACTGTGCCGCCACAGCAAAGCGCACAAACCCCCCATGGCCAACACCACCACATACGCCCCCAAGCGGTGCGCATAGTGGATGGCCACCAGTGCCGGCATGGGCAGCCAATCGCCCGTGGCGGTTTGCCCCAATGATCGCCACAATTCGAAACCTCGGGCAAAGTCCATCTCAGGCCACCAACTTTCTTGGCATAAAGGGAAGGTGTTGCAAGCCAGTACCGCGTAATTGGTGCTCACCCAACCACCCAGCGTGATTTGAGCCACCAGCAATAAAAGCACAGCTGCCACGCCCCAGCGCAAGCCTGGCCCCACCCACACGGGGGCGGACAAACCCAGGCCCAAACGCAACAAGCCCACCTGCCAAACCAGCAAGGCCAACAAGCCCAGGCCCCCCACCAAGTGCAAGGTGACGATGAGCGGAAAGAGTTTCATGGTCACCGTCAAAGCCCCAAATGCCCCTTGCATCAAAATCCAAGCCAAGGTGAACCAGGCCAAACCGACCCCCAAGCGCTGTGGCCCAAGTTCTGCATCATCCGTGCGCCAGCTGCTGGCCGCTGCCAGAAACAGCACCAAAGCGCCAACCAAGGTGGCGAAATAACGGTGCACCATTTCAATCCAAGCCTTGCTCCAAGTGACCGCTCCGCTGGGCAAGGCAGCTTCAGCCGCCCGGATGGGCTGCTGTGCGCCCCAAGGGCTGGCTTGCCCATAACAACCGGGCCAATCGGGGCAACCCAAGCCCGAGTCAGTCAAACGGGTGAAGGCCCCAAACACCACCAGATCAAAAGTCAGGAACAACACCCAGACCGTGAGCCGATGCCGCTTGACCAACAGTGACGTCGGCGCAGCACCGGACCACCACACCCAAGCCACCGGCCCCAAAGCCAAGAACAAGACCATGCCCAGCATTTGCGCAGCAGGGCTGAGGTCCAGCAAAGGGGTGGTGTCCATGGTGTGCGCCAAGCGGGCTCAACGCCCTGGCAAGTCCCAAGAAGAAGCTGCACGGATCAGGCGTTCCAAATCGCGCTTGAGCTTGGGTGCGTTCTCGGCTTCTAAACCGGGTGGGAAGCGCATCATCCAACGCCCCATGGGATCGATCAAGTACAAATGTTCGGTCAATGTGTGCCCGGCTTGTGGCATCAGCCATTGGGGCAGTTCTTGTGGGTCCACCCGCAGCATCAACGCGCCCGCAATGGAGGCGCGCAAGGCCGGCGCGACTTCGGCGCCATCCGTGATCAACCACACCCGGTCGACTTTGTCGCGTTCTTTGCCCAAACCAGCGTGGATTTGACGTTGGAAATACAGATTTTTTTCGCATGCTGTGTCACAAGCGGCCGGGGCCACGCTGAGCAACAGCCATTGGCCTTTGAGATCTTTCAATTGGGCACGTTGACCATCCATGTCGGTGGAGGTCATGGCGGGCAACTCGCGTTGTGGTTCGATCAACTCACCAAAACTGCGCCGGGCCTCAGGCCTGATCAGGTAATAGGTGACATACGAGGCCACCACCGGCGAGGCACAGACCAATAGCAAGGCCAACATGCGCCAACGCCCAGCCCAAGTGCGGTTGCCATCCGCTTGCGCCACAGCAACCGGCTGGGGCAGGTCGTAGACCGTCAAACCCAAGGGCTGGGTGTCGTCAGGTGCGGGATGGGAGGGCATGGCGCAGGACCAAAATGATTTGAAACCAAACAAACAAAATGGCCACCAGGCCAGACAAAGCGAACCATTGAAATGCATAGCCCCGGTTTTTATCGGCCCCCGACAGGGCGGGTGCCCAATCGCGCGCCAAGCCTTCAGACGCCGGACCGATTTGCAACACCGTTGCTGTGATGGGCAAACCCAATTCGGCGGCCCATGTCTGCACATCCAGATTTTGCCTGAGTGCCGATGCCCTTGGTGGCGCCCCTGTTGCTGATGAATCCGTGGTGCCACCCAGCTCCACCATGCGCGAGGGCTCAGGCGCCCAGCGCCCTTGCACGCTGACCAAGCCACTGGGCGAGTCCACCGCAGGCAATGCATCACTGGAGACACGGTCTCTGGGTGCCCAGCCCCGCTGAACCAGAACCATGGCCGTGGGTGACAAGCGCAAAGGGGTCAACACCCAAAACCCTGGCTTGGCGTTTTGCATCCGGTTTTGCAAGTAAATGGTGTGCTCTGGTACCCACTCACCTTGCAAGCTCACCCGCCGATGCAAGCCTGCTGTCGCATCCACCGGCGACTCAAATGCCCGGTTGGTCAATGGCTCAAGCAAGGCTTGGGCTTGCTGGGCGCTGTGCAAGCCCTCTTTTTGCTGGGCCCGATCGAGTTGCCACAGCCCCAATCGCGCGGTCAAAGCCACCAATGCCAATGCCACAGCCGTGACAAACCACCACCTGGCGCTGCGCCAAGCGGGGCGGCTCACAACGGGCAACGGCTTGGGGGTCATGTCAAAACAAGACCGATAATCGGGCCATGAAATGGATTGTGGCTTTGGCTTTTGTGGCCATCATTGGCAGCTTGGGTGCGGCGTTGTTCTTCATGATGCGTGACGGGCGAAACGGCGAGTCCAAGACCAACAACATGGTGCGGGCACTGGCCATGCGCGTGGGGTTTTCGATCGCTTTGTTCCTGTGTGTGCTGCTGGCTTGGAAACTGGGTTATATCCACCCCTCAGGCATTCCAGCCGGTCATTGAGTGGGGCCGCGCCCTTGCAAGCAAGGCATGGAAGTTTGTTCAAATCAATCGCAGTTTGGGACAAAAAAGGCCGCTCGCAGCGGCCTTTGAGGGTGTTGCCTTGAGAGGCATCACATCCAGTAAACCAGGATGTACAAACCCAACCAGACCACGTCCACAAAGTGCCAGTACCAGGCTGCGCCTTCAAATCCAAAATGTTTGTCAGCCGTGAAGTGGCCCTTTTGCAAACGCAAAGTGATGACCAGCAACATCAACATGCCCAAAAACACGTGGAACCCGTGGAACCCGGTGAGCATGAAGAAGGTCGAACCATAAGCCCCTGAAGTCAGCTTGAGGTTCATGTCACTGTATGCATGGGCGTATTCATAGCCCTGCACCAGCAAGAACACGATGCCCAACAACACCGTCAGCCACATGAAGGTGATGGTGCGGCCGCGGTGGTTTTCGCGCAAAGCATGGTGTGCGATGGTCAAGGTCACACCCGAGGACAACAGCAAAGCCGTGTTGATGGTGGGCAACCAAAACGGCGTCATGGTCTGGAACGGCTCAATGATCCCTGCGGGGGAAGCCGTGGCGCCGGCAGCCAACGTGGGCCAAACGGCTTTGAAGTCTGGCCACAGCAAGGCATTTTCCAAGCTGCCCAACATGGGCACCGAATGCGCCCGCGCCCACCACAGGGCGGAGAAAAAGGCACCAAAGAACATCACCTCAGAGAAGATGAACCAGCTCATGCTCCAGCGGTAAGACAATTCCACCTTGTGACCATAGCTGCCCGCTTCGCTTTCGGCAATCGCCTCGCCAAACCATTGGTAAAGCACAAACAGCCAAAACGCCAGGCCAAAGAACAGGGCGTATTTACCCCAGTCTGCGCCATTGACCCATTGGCCCGCGCCCAGGATCACAAAAAACAAACCCAATGCCGCCATCGCCGGGTGGCGTGAGGGGCTTGGCACAAAGTAGTAAGGTGTTCCACCCTGGGTATTGGCGCTCATTGAAACGACTCCTAATTATTTCGCAACGACCCAGTTGACCACCAAGATCAACCCGATCACAAACATCAAACCAGACACCAGCCCGACCAAAAGCACGTGCAAGGGGGACACCTTGGCCGCGTCTTCTGCAAAGCCGCTGTTTTTGCGGATGCCCAAAAACGACCATGCCACGGCCAACATGGCACGGGCAAAAGAGTTTTTAGCCACTTTCACGGGCAAAACTTCGTTCATGCGCCGCCCCCAACAGGGACAGCCAAAGGCAAGGCGGCCACAGGCGCGGCCGGGGTTTTGGCACCCACTTCAAAAAAGGTATAAGACAAGGTGATGGTGGTCACATCTTTGGACAGCTTGTTGTCAACCACAAACACCACCGGCCACTGCTTTTTCTCACCCGGTGCCAACGTGTATTGATTGAAGCAAAAACACTCCAGCTTATTGAAATGCGCAGCCGCTTGGCGGGGCGCATAACTTGGAATGGCTTGGGCCGACATGGTGCGGTCTTGCACGTTTTCAAACTCGTACATCACCGTCGTCAATTCACCAGGGTGCACGTGAACAGAACGCTGAGCGGGCCTGAACTGCCAAGGTCCACGGGCATTGGCATCAAACTCAACGGTGATGCTGCGGGTGGTGTCAACCTGCGTATTGGCCAACGTGGCGCGCGCGTTGTTGGAGCCCTTGGCCTCTTTTTCACCCAAGGCCAAAATGTTGATGCCGGTGAACTCGCAAATGGCCTTGTACATGGGCACCAGTGCATAACCAAAGGCAAACATGCCCACAGCAATGATGACCAACTTGCGCAGCAATAACAGGTTGTGCGTCATGAATTAACCCGGGCTGCTCAACAAGGTGATTTTGGCCAAAAAGCCCAGCAAAAAAACCAGCGCCACCGACGCCAAGATCAAGGCGAGCTTGAGGTTTTGTTTTTTTTGTTCCGGGCTCATGTTGTCAATCAGAACGAAAGCACCTTGGTGGCCGTGGCATCAAGCTTGGGCGGGGTCTCAAAGGTGTGGAACGGTGCGGGCGAAGGCACTTCCCACTCCAGTCCTTCAGCGGCTTCCCATGGGCGCTGGGGTGCGGCAGCACCATGGCCACGCATGGTGGGCAACACGATGAACAAGAAGAAATACACCTGGGCGAAACCGAAGGCAAAAGCGCCCACGGAGGCCACCGCATTGAAGTCGGCAAACTGCATGGGGTAGTCGGCATAACGACGGGGCATGCCAGCCAGACCCAAGAAGTGCATGGGGAAGAAGGTGACGTTGAAAGAAATCAGGGTCCACCAGAAGTGAATCTTGCCGCGTGTTTCGTTGTACATCACGCCCGTCCACTTGGGCGACCAGTAATAGTAGCCAGCGAACATGGTGAACAAGGAACCGGCCACCAACACATAGTGGAAGTGGGCCACCACGTAGTAGCCGTCTTGCAGTTGCAAGTCGATCGGGGCCATGGCCAAAATCAAGCCGGTGAAGCCACCCATGGTGAACACAAAGATGAAGCCCACCGCAAACAGCATGGGGGTTTCAAAGGTCATGGAACCTTTCCACATGGTGGCGATCCAATTGAACACCTTCACGCCCGTGGGCACAGAGATGAGCATGGTGGCGTACATGAAGAACAACTGCCCAGTCACTGGCATGCCAGTGGTGTACATGTGGTGCGCCCACACAATGAAAGACAAGATGGCGATCGAGGAAGTGGCATACACCATCGAGGCGTAGCCAAACAATTTTTTACGTGCAAAGGCGGGCACGATTTGGCTGATGATGCCAAACGCCGGCAAGATCATGATGTAGACCTCGGGGTGCCCAAAGAACCAGAAGATGTGCTGGAACATGACCGGGTCGCCACCACCGGCGGGGTTGAAGAAGGTGGTGCCAAAGTGGCGGTCGGTCAAGGTCATGGTGATGACGCCGGCCAACACAGGCATCACGGCAATCAGCAAGTAAGCGGTGATCAACCAGGTCCATACGAACATGGGCATTTTCATCAGCGTCATGCCTGGGGCACGCATGTTCAAAATGGTCACGATGATGTTGATCGAACCCATGATCGAAGATGCGCCCAAGAGGTGAAGGGCAAAAATACCGGCATCCAACGAGGGGCCCATTTGCAGGGTCAGCGGGGCATACAAAGTCCAGCCAGCCGCCGGAGCGCCACCAGGCATGAAGAAAGAACCCGCCAGCATGGCAGCTGCTGGAATCATCAGCCAAAAACTGAAGTTGTTCATGCGGGCAAAAGCCATGTCAGCTGCGCCAATTTGCAGCGGGATCATCCAGTTGGCAAAGCCCACAAAGGCCGGCATGATGGCGCCAAACACCATGATCAGGCCGTGCATGGTCGTCAGTTGGTTGAACAGTTCGGGGTTGACCACTTGCAGACCAGGCTGAAACAACTCAGCGCGGATCAGCAATGCCAACACGCCGCCAATCATCAACATGGCGAAGGCAAACAACAGGTACAAGGTGCCGATGTCTTTGTGGTTGGTGGCATGCACCCAACGGCGCCAGCCGTGTGGGGCTCCGTGGTGATCGTCATGCCCGTGGTCGCCAGCGGTGTGGCCATGGGGGTCGAGAACTGCGCTCATGGAATCTTCCTTCTCAATCGGGGCATGGGTTTAACGGGCGGCCTTGACTTCGGCAGGCTGCACCAACTGACCCGTCTTGTTGGACCAGTTGTTTTTTGTGTAGCTGATGACGGCGGCCAAATCGGTGTCGCTCAACTGCTTCCATGCGGGCATGGTGCCGTTGTTTTGGCCATTGAGCAGCACTTTGATTTGTCGGGTCTTGTCGGCGTCGAGCACCACGGCAGCACCGTCCAGTGGCTTGATGGGGCCAGCCCCTTTGCCGCTGGGTTGGTGACAGGCCGCACAGTTGGCGGCATAAACTTTTTCGCCGCGCTTGAGGATGTCGTCGAGCGCCCACACCTTGCTCGGGTCGTCGAGCTTGGCGGCCATTTTCTTTTGCTGGTCTTGCACCCATGCCGCGTAATCGGTGGCGCTGAGGACCTTGACATGAATGGGCATGTAAGCATGCTCTTTGCCGCACAACTCTTGGCACTGACCGTAAAAGTCGCCCGTGCGCTCAGCGCGGAACCAGGTGTCGCGCACAAAGCCGGGGATGGCGTCTTGCTTGACGCCGAAAGCGGGCACGGCAAACGCATGGATCACATCGTTGGCGGTGGTGATGATGCGCACTTTTTTGTCCACCGGCACCACCAAGGGGTTGTCCACTTTGAGCAAGTAGTTGTCGATGTCCACGCCCTTGGCGCCATTGTTGGACATTTCGCGGTGCTCGTTGTCCAAGGTGGAGACGAAGCC
>CANJUS010000022.1:0-9713 GCA_947477505.1 Comamonadaceae bacterium
GAGCCTGAGCCCCAACGGCCAGTACTTGTTTGACACCGATGAAGAGATCATGATCGAGCTGCTGTGCAGCAACTCGGGGCCCGGCCCATCGGCACTGCGCCCGTGCATGCCTTTTCACAGCCCGCGGGCGAGCGACTTCACCCACGACATCTTGCAGGCCCTGGCCCAAAGCAAAACCGTGGTGCTCAACCTGGGCAGCGCCAACGAGCAAATCATCCGCTACTTCTCCAAGAGCCTGTGCTTGTCTATCTTTCGCGAGCAAGAGCGCAAGTTCGTCAACAACCAGCTCGATGGGCATTACGTGCAAATTTATTTTGAAGAAGCGCACATGATCTTTCCGCCCAACCAAGGCAACGTCATCAACGTGTATTCGCGCTTTGCCAAAGAGGGCGCCAAGTTCAACATTGGCATCGTGTATTGCACCCAGTCGCCCACCACGGTCAATGTGGATTTGCTGTCGCAAACTGAAAATTTTTTCATTGGCCACTTGGCCAGCCGCACCGAAACCGATTACCTCAGCGCGGTGCAAGTGGCGTTTCAAGGTTGTGAGGGCCAAATCATGCGCAGCCGCACACCGGGCTTCATGCAAATGCTCACCCATTCACACCGCTATGTGGTGCCAGTGCAAATGAAAATGTATGACGGCAAACCCAGGGTGCTGAATTAGCCCGGTCAAGGTGGGGAGTTGGCCGCTTTCAATGCGCCACGCGCGAGTGGTTGTCGTCGCACAACTCGTCGAGCACCAAAGCGTCGGGCTCGATGCCGGCGCTCCAGTAAACCATCAGCACAATGATTTTCAGGTCGTCAATGTCGATCGGGCGCTGGGGCACGGCCATGGCGCGGTCGATGACGATCTCGCGCATGTGCGCGGGCAGCACACCGGCGGCTTCTAAAAAACTCAAAAACCCCAGGCCATCGGCACCCAGCTGGTCTTGCTCGGGGCTGGCGTAAATGCGCATGCTGTCTGGTGAGGCCGGGCGCATCACATCGGCAGGCTCGACTTCGGTGGGGGTGATGTCAATCGCATTGGCACTGCGGGACACGGAATTGAGACCAGCCAACCATTGCAGTGCTTGGTCGATCTCATCGGTTTCAAACCCGGCGGCGCTCAATTTGCGGCCCAATTGGTCCAGCTCGGGGCAGGCATCGCCTCGCCAATAGTTTTCGTAAACAAACACCAGCACTTCAAACATGGGGGCCAATATACCTTGTTTCAAACTCACCCTGAGCGGGCTGGGCGATGGCCTTGCATGCCAAGGGCTTGGTTCAGGCCAAGCGTTGACGCTGAAAGCGCGCCCCGCTCAAACGCGCGACTTGCTGGTTGAGCTCCAACGCCAGCAAATGCGCTTGCAGTGCAGCCGTGTCCCAGCCACAGCGCGCTTGCAGTTGGTCCAGGCCACAAGGCTCCCAGCCCAGGGCTTGCAACACCGGGTCGCCGGTGTTGTCTTCTGGGCTGGCAGGGGGCGTGCTGTTTGCATCCGTGCGGCTGGCCCACAGGCCTGGTGTGCTCAACTCATCCCACACATCTTGCGCAGACTCGACCAACTTGGCCCCTTGGCGGATCAAGGCATGGCAGCCGCGCGACTGCGTTGAATGGATGGAGCCCGGAATGGCAAACACCTCGCGCCCCAACTCCAAGGCCTGGTTGGCCGTGATCAGCGAGCCCGAAGACAGCGCGGCCTCCACCACCAAACAGCCTTGCCCCAGTGCTGCGATCAGCCGGTTGCGTTGCGGGAAATGCGCTGCCATCGGCGGCGTGCCCAGCGGGTATTCGCTGATCAGGCAACCGCGCTGCGCCACCGCTTGGGCCAGTGCGTGGTTGCCTTTGGGGTAAACGCGGTCCAGCCCGGTACCCACCACCGCCACCGTGGCCACGGGCAGATGTGCACCACCGCGCAACGCCCCTTCGTGCGCCGCTGCGTCAATGCCCAGGGCCAGGCCCGACACCACACACACGCCATGGGCGGCCAAGTCCTGGGCAAACGCCAATGCGTTCTCGCGCCCCTGCGCGGTGGGGTTGCGGCTGCCCACCACCGCCAAGGCCGAGCCGTTCAAGGGCAGCGCTTGGCCTTGCACATACAGCATCAAAGGCGGGTCGCTGAGCTGTAAAAAAGCGCTGGGGTAGTCCGCGTCTCCCAGCGTCCACAAGGTGTGTGTGACCCCTGCTGGCGGGTGCGCCAACCAGTGCTCGGTGCGCGCGCGGCGAAGGGGGGCATCGGCGCTGGGGCGGCTCAAGGCCGCCGCCGCCGCCGCGCCCACACATTGCGCCCGTGCCTCCTCGCTGGCGGCCAACACCTGGGCTGGCCCCCCGAAGGCGCTGAGCAATTGCCGCAGTTGGCGTGCACTAACGCCGGGGCTGGTGACGAGCCGCAACCAATCGGGCCAGTCGGGTGTGACGGGGTCAATGGGTGTCATGGGTGCCTCCCTGTGGCATTTTTTGGTATCCATCATCGGACAGACTGTGTACTTTGGCAATAGGTGGGTGGACCCATGGGGGCATGCCCGAGCGAGCCCTGGCAGCGTTCAAAAGCGCGGACAATATGCCCCCATGGCTTTGCTCACCATCCTCACCTACCCAGATGCGCGCTTGCACACCGTGGCCCAAGCTGTGGCCGTGGTGGACGAGCGCATTCGCCAACTCATCGCCGACATGACCGAGACCATGTACGAGTCCAATGGCATTGGACTGGCCGCCACCCAGGTCGACGTGCACGAGCGCGTCATCGTCATCGACGTGTCCGAAGAACACAACCAAGCCCAGGCCTTGATCAACCCGGTCATTGAATGGGCCAGCAGCGAGCGCATCAAAGGCGAAGAAGGCTGCTTATCGGTGCCCGGCATTTACGACGGTGTTGAGCGTGCCCACCAAGTGCGGGTCAGTGCGCTCGATCAAAACGGCCAGCCCATCACCATCGAGGCCGAAGGCCTGCTATCGGTTTGCCTGCAGCACGAAATCGACCACCTGCAAGGCAAGGTGTTTGTCGAACACTTGTCTTTCTTAAAGCGCACCCGCATCCGCAGCAAAATTCTCAAAGCCCAACGCGAGTTGCAGCGCTGAGCCCATGCGCCTGATCTTTGCGGGCACGCCCGAATTTGCCCAGCAAGCCCTGAGCGCTTTGCACGCGGCGGGGCACGACATCGCCTTGGTGCTCACCCAACCCGACCGGCCCGCGGGTCGAGGTCTGCAACTGCAGGCCTCTGCCGTCAAACAATTTGCCCTGGCGCACCAACTGCCCTTGGCCCAACCGCGCAGCCTGCGCTTGGATGGCAAGTACCCCGATGACGCCCAAGCCGCGCAACAAGCCATGGCCCAGGCCCAGGCCCAGGCCATGGTGGTGGCCGCCTACGGCCTGATCTTGCCCGTGTGGACCTTGGCCGCGCTGCCCTTGGGTTGCTTGAACATCCACGCATCGCTGTTGCCGCGCTGGCGCGGGGCCGCGCCCATCCACCGCGCCATCGAAGCGGGCGACGCGCAAACCGGCGTGTGCATCATGCAAATGGACGCGGGCTTGGACACCGGTGCCGTGCTGCTGCGCCGCTCCACCGACATCACCACCGACGACACCACCGCCACCTTGCACGATCGCTTGGCCGCGATGGGCGCGCAGGCCATGCTCGACGTGCTGGCCCAGCCCCAGCCCTGGGCGGCCCAGCCCCAAAGCGAAGAAGGCCTCACCTACGCGGCCAAAATCGAAAAGCCCGAGGCCTTGATCGACTGGGCACAACCTGCTGCTGTGTTGGCCCGGCGCGTGCGCGCCTTTGACCCTTTCCCCGGAGCGCACACCCTGTGGCAAGGCCAGCCCTTGAAAATTTGGTCTGCCGTGGCATTGCCCGGCACCCCGCCCGCCCCGCCCGGCCAGGTGTTGCAAGCCAACGAACAAGGCCTGGATGTGGCCACCGGCGAGGGCGTGTTGCGCTTGTTGCAGTTGCAAAAGCCCGGAGGCAAGCGCCTGCCCGTGGCCGTTTTTTTGCGCGGCAGCACCGACTGGCGTGGCCAAACCTTGGGCGCATGAGCCTGCAGGCCACGCCATGATGACCGCGTCCGCATTGGTTCGCCATCGTGCATTTCGCGCGGGCATGGCCGACACCCTCAAAGTCTCGCCTGGCATTTGGGCCTGGGGCTTGATGACCGGCGTGACCATGGTCCAAGCGGGCTTGGGCACCGAGGTCTCGGTGTGGATGACCTTGCTGGTTTATGGCGGCAGCGCGCAACTGGCGGTCACGCCGTTGTTGGCCGCCGACGCACCCGTGTGGGTGGTGTGGGCCACGGCTTTTTGCGTCAACCTGCGCTTTGCCGTGTTCAGCTTGCATTTGCGCGACCACATGCTGGCGTGGCCGCGCTGGCAGCGCCTGACCATTGGGTACTTTGTGGCCGACTTGAACTACGTGCAATATATCCATCGCCACCCCCACCCCGCGCACGACCCTGAGGGCCAACGCGCTCAAATGGCCTATTTGTGTGGCAACAGTTTATTGGCCTGGTTTGGCTGGCAAGTGGCCAGCTTGATGGGCATTGTGTTGGCCAGCCAAGTGCCCACCCAATGGGGTCTGGGTTTTGCGGGCGTGCTCGCGCTGGTGGGCATCTTGTGCTCGCTGACCCAAACCCGTTTGCGCGTGGTCTCGCTGGTGGTCTCGGGCGCGGCCGCGGTGGCCGCCATGGGCTTGCCCTTGCGCTTGAACATCTTGGTGGCCATCGCCGCCGCCGTGGCCGTGTGCTTGTTGGTGGCGCAAACGCCTTGGGGCCAAAAGGGGACGACATGATCGATGCCATGCAGGCCATCACCTTGGTCGGCTTGGGCGTGGTCACGCTGATCACGCGGTGCTTTTTTCTTATGTCCAAGCGCGAACTGCCCTTTCCTGCATGGGCCCAACGCGGCTTGCCATACGCACCCATTGCGGCGCTGGCCGCGGTGGTGGTGCCCGAGGTGGTGGTCAGCCACGGTGCGCTGATCACCACTTGGCAAGATGCGCGCTTGTTTGGCGCGGCCGCTGGGGTGGCCTTTTACGCCGCTCGGCGCGGTCAAGGACAAGCGGTGCTGGGCACCATTGTGGTGGGCATGGCCGTGTACTTGCCGCTGCACTTGGGGTGGGGTTGGTAAGTGATCTAAAGGGACGGCAGGTTTTTTTTGAGTCCATTGTGGTGGCCATTGAAGGCAACCAGCGCTTGTTTGAAACCAGGCGAGCGCGCCGAAAAAACTGGACGCTGACCAAGCCCAAGCCCTGCCCACCCACCCCAACCCCGCTGCCCAAAACCAAACCCCAAAGCGGCGTGTTCAGCGGGCTTGTATGCCCACATCGTTTTCCAACAAAAGCCGCACATACCTGGTGTAAGGCATGCCTTTGGATTGGGCCTTTGCCTTCAAGGCCTGAAGCAACTCGTCGGGCAGTCGCATCGTCAAAGAAGCTGACTTGGCCGCGAACTCGAAGCGTTTGGGTGCGAAGCCCGACAAGTCATGGTCACTCAAATCGGCCTTGTCCACAAAGGCCTCGGCCGCTGCATCGCTGGTCAAGCTGGGCATGGGTTTAGATTTTGTTTTGGTTTTCATAATGTTCAATTTCTTTTTGATGCATAAATCTTGCACTGATGGGGCGCAGCAGTGTTTGGCCATGGAAGACGCGGGGTACAAACACCAAGAATACATATCGACCTTGGTTTGTTTTGCCAATGGCGCGCATCCGTGGCTCAGAGGGGTTGGGGTCTGACATCACGGCCGGGTTGCCCATCAAAACTTGCTCCACTTCAGCTTTGGTCAGGCCGTGCTTGGCGCATTTGGGCCAATTGCCGCTGTCCCAGTCAAAGCCCGTGATCTTCATGCGGCCATCATACATTTGTATGTACAAAAGCACAAACAAAGGCAGAGCCCCACACCCCCCAACCCCGCTGCCCAAAACCAAACCCCAAAGCGGCGTGTTCAGCGGGCAGGGTTGGGCTGCAAACTGGCGCCAGGTGTGCGCCGGCCAGTCGCTGCGGCTTTGACCGTCTGCACCGCCGAACACCACGCCACACCCGCCGCCTAAAATCAAACCCAAATTGTCAGCCCCACTCCCCATGAACATCATCCGCTTCGCAGACCTGTGCGCCCAAGGCCAAGCCAAAGGCCAGCGCGTTTTCATCCGTGCCGACTTGAATGTGCCTTTTGACGACCACGGCCACATCAGCGAGGACACCCGCATTCGGGCTTCCGTGCCATGCATCCGCATGGCCTTGGAAGCTGGCGCAGCGGTCATGGTCACCTCGCACCTGGGTCGCCCCACCGAAGGCGAATTCAAACCCGAAGACTCGCTCGCGCCTGTGGCCCAACGCCTGGGCGAACTGCTGGGCCGCGAAGTTCCTGTGCTGGCCAACTGGGTCGATGGCGTGTCTGTCAGCTCAGGCCAGGTGGTCATGCTGGAGAACTGCCGCGTCAACAAGGGCGAAAAGAAAAACAGCGAAGAATTGACGCGCAAGATGGCCGCGCTGTGCGACATCTATGTCAACGACGCCTTTGGCACCGCCCACCGCGCCGAGGGCACCACGTATGGCATTGCGCAGTTTGCGCCCATCGCCTGTGCAGGGCCGCTGCTCTCGGCCGAGATTGACGCCATCAGCAAAGCCTTGGCCAACCCCAAACGCCCACTGGCCGCCATCGTGGCGGGCAGCAAGGTCAGCACCAAGCTGACCATCTTGCAAGCGCTGGCCAAGAACGTGGACCAACTCATCGTGGGTGGCGGCATCGCCAACACCTTCATGCTGGCGGCGGGCTTGAAGATTGGCAAGTCCTTGGCCGAGCCCGATCTGGTGGGTGAAGCCAAAGCAGTGATCGAGGCCATGAAGGCCCGAGGTGCCGAGGTGCCCATCCCCACCGACGTGGTGTGCGCCAAAAGCTTTGGTGCTGATGCACCCGCCACCGTGAAAAAAGCCACCGAGGTGGCCGACGACGATTTGATTTTGGACATCGGCCCAGACACGGCCGCGCGTTTGGCCACGCAACTCAAGTCAGCTGGCACCATCGTGTGGAACGGGCCCATGGGTGTGTTCGAGTTTGCTGCGTTCGAGAACGGCACCAAGGTGGTGGCCCAGGCCATCGCCGAGTCAGATGCGTTCAGCATTGCAGGCGGCGGCGACACCTTGGCCGCCATTGCCAAATACGGCATCGAACCGCAAATTGGCTACATCTCCACGGGCGGCGGCGCATTCCTCGAAGTGCTGGAAGGCAAGACCCTGCCCGCGTTTGAGATTTTGATGAAACGGGCCAAGGCTTAGGGCCGCCTGGTTCGGCGCGGCCTCACAGCACCTTGAAAAATTCGCTGGTGACCAAGGCATCGACATTGGTGCCGATGTTCACGCCTTCGATTTGGATGACTTGTTTGACGGTGCCAGCGTCCGCACCGTCGATGTCCACGGTGACGATGGAACTGTTGGCCACGCCGTTGACGGTTTGTCCGGTTTGGATGCTGATCCAGTTGGCCAAATTGGTGCCCGAATAATTGTCCAGCAGGTCTGTCAAATCGAGCTTGTCACCCTTGCCGGTGGCGGCGCTCCAAACCGCCAGGTCCTTGATGGTGTCAGTGGCACCGCTGACACCCGCGTCCCCATGCTGCCAGACGAACACATCGTTGTCGATGGTGGCGTTGGTGGTGTCGTACAAGGCATGCAATGTCAAATCAGCGTAATTGGTGGCGTTGTAAGTACTGGCGTAACCATCTATCTTGAATTTGAGTTGATTGGCTTGCGCACCAGCAGATGCCGTCCAATATGAAGGCGACGCTGCAAAACTGGTGATGGACGCCAAAGGTGCTGTGGCAGGTCCGCCATTGGTCAACAAGCCAGAAGTGAAAGTGCCATCTGAACTGGAGACATCCGTTGGTAACGCACCAGACACGATGCCATCAAATGCAGCTGCCACTTCAGCAGCCGTCAAATTTTTGGCGGCTGTGAAAGTGATGTAACCACCAGTAATGTAGGTATTTGCTGCATAAGCTGTGAAGACATTGGGGCCGCGCAAAGTCAAGGTGCTGCCTTTGGCCATGGCTTCGAAGGTGACCACCACCTCGGTGGCGGTGTTGTCCACTTGCAAGCTCATGGGGCCCACACCACCGCCACGCCCCCACAAGGTGTCGTTGCCTTGGCCACCGATGAGGGTGTCGTGGCCTTGCCCGCCCATCACCCAATCGTCCCCTGCCCCTGCATTGATCGAATCATTGCCCCAACCCATGACTTGGTTGAACACACGGGTGTCGTAGCCTGTGTTTTTGCTGATGTCACGCAACACCGTGGCGTAATAGCTGTCTGTCAGGTAGGCATTCACCCCCACTGTCAAATCAGCGCCTGCCGCAATACCCGCATTGGAGCCGTTCCACATGGTCAAGGGTGCGCCACCACTTTGCAAGGGCCCCATGGTCGAGTTGCTACCCCAGGTGCCGGAAGCAACGCTTTGAGTAGCACCAGTATTGCTGCCAGTCCCACCGCCGCCATAACCACCCAATTGGCCAGCACCTTGTGCTGAATTGGAGATGTTGGTAATGCCCGAGAAACCATCGCCAAACACCACGTCGTTGCCACCGCCCGCGATCAATGTGTCATTGCCATTGCCGGCCATGCCACCAAAGAATCCTACGGTTCCGTTGAAGTTGCCTGAGGTGCCACCACCCGAGCCGTCACCAAACATCACGTCACCTGCACTGCTGCCGGTGAGGCTGTCGTTGCTTCCCCCTGCAGCCTGCCCCAACATGCTGCCTGCCTCAGCACTGTATTGCCCTCGCGTGACGGCGCCAGAGCCAGAACCATCGCCCCAAACGACCCATCCACCTTGACCATCGTTGCCAGAGCTTAAGAATTGGGCTGTGGCGCTGACCGAGTTGCTCACGGCAAGGCTGTTGGTGTTGGTGGCCGTCGCTGTGAAGCTGGGCGCACCGTCACTGCCGTTGTAATAGAAAGAAACTTGGCCATCCAACACGTCTTGCAGGGTGAATTGGACGTTTTGATAGAACACCTGCAAATCGGGGCGATCGACTGTGGTGAATGAAGTGAACTTCACTTGTGAGGTGGTCAAGCCTGTTTGCGAGCCTGTTGAAGACCATCCGCCCAACAAGCCACTGAAGCTGCCGTCAGCCACGCTGTAGCCAGCTTTGGTGGTCGCGCTGGCGGCCAAACTCTTGAAATAGCCCGCAACGGTGTCCGCAGACACATCGCGACTGGCCGTGAAAGCCAAACCACCAACGGAAATGGCGTCGCCCGCATGCATGGCGGTGAACTGCACGGTTGATGCATCTTGAACCACCGTCACACCTTGTGTGGTGGCCACCGTCAGCGCTGTTCCAGTGGTGCTGTAGGTCATGTCCGTGACATTGCCCGATGACGTGCTGCTGGTGAACACCACGCTGGTGCTGGTCACCACAGCACCCGTGCTCCAACCACTCAAACTGCCCGAATAACTGCCTTCAGCCACGGTGTAGCCTGACTTGGTGGTGGCATTGTTGGCCAGACTGGCGAACTCATTGGCCACCTGGGCCGCCGTCAGACTTTGCGCAGCGGTGAATGTCAAACCACCGACCGACACGCTTTGCCCACTGGTTAAAGCCTTGAAAGTGACCGTGTTTGTTTCACGCACCGCAGCAACATAAGCCGTGGTCGCCATGACACTGACCAATGGTGCGCTGTTGTTGTAGAAATAACTGTCGGACTGGAAGGTGTTGATGGCCGTGCTGCCACTGGCCACATTGAAGTTGCTGCC
>CANJUS010000023.1:0-9531 GCA_947477505.1 Comamonadaceae bacterium
GGCCGCGGGGAGTTGGTGTCATGCGCGGATTATCCGGGCAGCGCGGGTAGCGCGTTTGAAAAACGCTTTTAGCTGTGCCAGGCTTGCAGCAAAGCGCACAAGGCTTGTTTGTCGTGCAAGGCATCCAAGGCCAAGGCCACCACTTCGCGTTGTTGTGCCGACGCCAGCATGCGATGGGCCTTGTCCAACACGTCATGGGGTGACCAAGGCAAACTGGGGTCACCCCAGCTGTCCAATGCCTGTGCCTCTTTGACGCCAGAGGCGGTGTGCACCCGCACCTTGGCTGGCCAATGGTGCGGGTACAAGCGGTCCCACACGGGCTCAGACTGAATCGAAACGCGTTCGGACCATCTCAACAAATCTGCGTCACCTGCCACCGGTGTGCGCATGACCTCGTCAAGCCGCTCGGGTGCCCACGCCGCCAAGGTGAGTTGCCATCGCACGCTGACCATGCTGGCCAAGCGGCTGGCCGTGGGGGGTTCGCGATCGATCATGGCGGCATACGCTGGGGCCACCAGGACCTCGATGCGCTCTATTTCGTTGACCTGCAGACCTTGTTGGCACAGTTGCTGAAAAGCATGCAAGGCCGACAAAGTTTGCTTGGCAGCGCAATGGGGCTTGAAACTCATTTCTGCCCAAGGGTCTGCGGGCGATTGGGCCAGCGCATCCACCCCTGCACCACCCACCGATTGAAGCCATGCGGGGGTGAGCAAACCCAAATCCCCTTGCATGCCTTGTTGCGCGGCATATGCCGCCTGGCAACCCGCTTGAACCGCCTGCCCAAACAACCACCAACGACCAGGCCAATCGCCTTGGCTGCGACCCACGGAGCGCCCGGCTTGGGACAGGGCCAGCGACAGGGCATGGGCCAAGGCTTCCTCATCCAAGCCCAACAAATGCCCTGCGGTGGCCGCCGCTGCGCAAGGCGCCACCAAGTAACTTGGCCACAAACCTTGGGCCAATAAACGCGCCCCACCCATGGCCATGCCCATTTGCAATGCCACCCGATAGCCCGCAGCCAATGCATCCGCCAACTGGCCCGGAGCGCTGTGTTGCACATGGGCCACGGCCAATGCAGTGGGCACCACCATGGCCGCGGCAGTGACGGCACTGGCACGATGAATATCGTCCACTTCAGACAAACGCAAACAAGCGGCGTGCCAAGGCAAAGTGGCCGTGGCTTGAGCCTGCGCGGACAAGCCCCAAGCATTGCGCATGCGTTGCGCTTGGGCGGTATGCACACCCAAGCTGTGCGCGATACAAGCGTCGGCCAAGTGGAGCCTGGCGCGCTCAGTCCCCACGGCGCTGGTTGCCGCAGCGCTGTGGGCCAGGGCTTGCAAACTCAGCGACATGCCTGACCAGCGCGGGCTTTGCAAGCCGCCTTAAACATGGATTGCACCAGCGTGCGTCCATTGCACCGGCTGTGCAGCAAACCAGCCTCCACTGGGCAAGGCCAGTTGTGCGCTGACCACGCCCCAGCGTGCGCCACTGGGCAGCGGCGCAACGCTTGCAGGGGCATCGACCACCGGGCTCAAGGGCAAACCTCCCTGGCACAGCTCAATGCGCCAATGCTGCAAAGTCCCCACCGCTGGTGCACCTGGGGTGTGGGCAGTGGATGCGCTGGCCAGCACTTGATGTTGCCACCAGTCCTGGGCCTGTGCCCAATCGGGCGGGGGCGCATCGGTACTGAAATTGCGCACCCAACGCACCCAAGTGCCTTTGTAGGCCAATGACAGTTCTACCGCATAGCGCGAAGACAAAGGGATGTCACCGTCGACGCGCAACCAGGTGCTGGGTTGGGCCAACTTCGGAGCGATGCGCTGCATCACCTCTTCGGCACCCGCCAGTCGCGCGTGGCGCTCAATTGACGCCGTCACTTGTGACGCATTGGTTGCCCCCGAAGGGGTATCGCTCAAGGCCAATTGGGCCATGGCAGAAGCCTGCGCCAACAAGCCCAGCTCTGCCGCATCGGAGGCGCGACGCAACCCAGCAAACCCATCAGATGCATCAACCCATTGCAAACTGGGTGCCTGTTGACGCAAGGGCTGGGCCACCGACCAAGGCAGCGCATTCAAGCCCACCATGGCAACCCGCGCCGACGGGGCCAGGGTGGCCAACAAATGTTGGGCCGTTTGCTCACCCAAACGAGGCGCCATGATCAGCTCGCCCATCAAGCCAACTTCGCGCATCCAGGGATGCACGCGCTTGGTCAGAGAAGCCAATAAAGTGGGTGCGCCCGTGGGCCAGACCACCATCATGGCTTCGCTCCAATAGGGCGTGAAATGGGTCAACCAGTGCACCACCGAGGGCTGTGCAATCGAAGTGTGTGCCAGCAATGCCGACACGCCTTGCTCGGCCATCCAGGCTTGCACCTGTGCAACGCGCGCCTGCAATCGCTCGGGGGGCATCTCTTGGTGGGACCAGCTCATCAATCCGCGTCGCATGGTGTCGCTCCTTGGTCAGGTATGGGGTTCAGGGGGTCACCGAGATCAACTCGCGTGTGGTGTGGGTCAGCACTCGGCAGCCATCTTCGGTCACGCGCACGGTGTCGCCCAGCACCATGTAGCCCACATCGGGGTGATAGGTGTTGGGATGCACGATCAAGGTCATGTCGGGGACCAGCACCAGCTCCACGTCTTCCAACACATGCGGGCCGTCGACGTAAAGACCCATGCCATGGCCCCTCACGCGGGTGTACTCTGGACCCACATATTCACCCAAGCCGTGGTGGCGAAACACCGCGTTTTGCGCGCGGGCCACATCGCCATGGGTGGCCCCTGGGCGCACAGCGGCAATGCCAGCAGCCAGGGCTTGGCTGAACACCGCATACGCATCACGTTGCAATTGGGTGGGCGCCCCCACCACCAAGGTGCGGCATATTTGTGCGTAGTACCCATCCACACAGGGGGTGAGTTCGGTGGTGACCAAGTCGCCTTCGGTCAAAGCACGATCGCCTGCCGGGTGCATGCCACGCACTTCAACGCCACCCGAGCCAACGATCATGAAATTTTCTGGACACGATTGGGTTCGCAGCCATGCCTCGGTCTCGGCCACCAATTCGAACTCGCGCCGCCCAGGCCTGGCCGCTTGGGCAAATACCGCATAGCCCTCGTCGGCAAGGCGGGCAGAGCGTTCAACCGCATCGGCTTCGGCGGGCAGTTTGTTGACCATCAAGCGGTCCAGCCACGCCGTGGTGGCCGGCACAGTCGCAGACCAAGGGCCTTGCGCCAAACCCCAGGGCAAAGCCGAGCCAGGCGCTGCAGCCCAGCGGGCCTGGCCCCATTGGCCCATGGCCTGCAACACCGCGCCTTGATGATCAGCTTGGTGGTGCACCGCCAGGTGGCTGCGCTCGGCGCGGATGCGGTCGGCTTCGGCGGGGTGCTGCACCCACAGCTGAGGGGGATTGTCCAAAGTGATCAAGGCCACCGCCTCACCCTCCATGGGGGTGACATCAACGGCATAGCGCAAGTAGTCGCTGCGCCAAGCATTGCCGGCCAACAACAAGGCGTCGACCCCGTGGGTCTGCATGGCCGATTGAATTTGCGCATAACGGGCCTGGTGCAGGTTTGTGCTCATGGGTTCACCTCGTTGTGGCCGTAATCAGCGAGGGCGTTGGCCGGGGTGATATAGCCTTGGCGCAAATCATCTGCCACCGCCAAAGGATCGCGCAGGCTTGGGTCTCCATAGCCCCCACCGCCTGCGGTGCGAAACACCACGGTGTCGCCCGAAGCCAAAGCGATATTGCTCTCCTTGGTGACCGGTCTTTCGGTACCAACGCTGTTCAAAGTGGCGGCGTTGCTGCGGCCGTCGTGTCCGCCATTGATGCCCCATGGCGGCTCCAAGATGCGCTCGAGCATGACGTTGACCGTACTTTTTTCCAAGGCGCGGTACTTCAGCTCCACGCCCAAACCGCCGCGAAACTGGCCCGGGCCACCGCTGTCGGGACGCAAGCGGTGGTGCTCTACCAAAAAGGGGTAATGGATCTCTTGCAACTCAACGGGTGTATTGCGCACATCGCCTTGGCAGATGGACACAGCGGCCGACTCGCCATCGGCATGGTGGCGACCACCCCAACCGCCACCAAAGATGTTCATGAGCACATAGCGCTCGCCGCTGCCCTCTCGTTGCCCATAAAAAGAGCAGCCTCCCATGTCGCCCTTGTGGGCGGCCGGAATGACACCGGGCAGAACCGGTGCCAGAGCGCGCAGCAATGTGTCGATCACCGTGGGCAAGGCAATGCTCCACAGACCCAGCGCAGCAGGTGGGCGGGCATTGAGCATGGTGCCCACTGGGGAGATCAACTTCAAGGGCCTGAAGCATCCCTCATTGACCGGGGCACGTGGCATGGTCAAGATTTTGAATGCCACCCGCGCGGCAGATAAACCTCCCGAGTAGCCCGAGTTCAGCGGGCTGGGGACTTGTTCATTCATTTCGCTGTAGTCGATGGTGAAGTCAGAACCTTTGATCTCCACCGTCACTTTGACACGCAAGGGCACACCCAGACGTCGCCCGTCGCTGTCCAAACGCGACTCGGCGCTGTAGCGCCCATCGGGCATGGCGGCAACCACTGCACGGGCCTGCGCTTCGGCCTGGTCCCAGGCTTGGGCAATGCAGTCGTTAACGGTTTCTAAGGCATAGCGTTGGTGCAACTCGGCCAGGCGGCGCGCGCCCAATTGACAAGCTGCAATTTGGGCGCGCAAGTCCCCCAAGGACGCTTGCGGAAAGCGAATGTTGTCTTGGATCATCTGCCACACGCCATCGTTGCGCCGGCCTGCCTCGTACAACTTGATCGAGCGCATTTGTATGCCCTCGTGAAAGATTTCATAGGTTTGCACATTGCCAAAGCCGGTGCGCAAGCCCCCCACATCCACCCAGTGGGCACGGTTGGCAGCGAACGCCACCACTTTGCCCTGATGAAAACACGGGGTATAGACCACGACATTGTTGAGATGCTGGCCACACACACCGGCGTGGTTCATGATGACCACGTCACCTGGCGCGAATCCGTCCAAGCCATAGCGCTCAATGCCATCTTGGACAGCCAGCCCCAGGTCGGCCAAGAAAATCGGTAACCCGCCCTCGTTTTGGCAAATCATGCGGCCTTGCACATCGATCAAACCGCAACAAAAGTCGCGCACCTCGTAGATCATCATGTTGTAAGCCGACTTGCACAACGCCAAAGCCATCTCTTCTGCATATGCGATGAGCGAATGGGTCACCACCTCTTGCGTGATGGGGTTGACGGTGCGAGCACGCGTTACTGCCGTGGGTGCGTTCATGCCAAAGCTCCTTGGGGCAAATCAATGTCGATGATGATGTGGCCATGCGCACTGATCCGTGCACGGTCGCGGGGAAAGATCAGCGTGGTGGAGTTGGGCTCCTCAATCACTGCCGGTCCGGTGACCTCATACCCCGAGGGCAAACTCGGACGCCACAAAATGCGGGCTTGCACGGGTTGGTTGGGGTCGTCATAAATGACCTCGCGCCAACTCTCTGGCGTGGGCGCTTCGGCCTCCCACGGCGCCGCCAAAAAACCCTGCGCGGCATGGTCATTGCGCGGCACACTGGCCGTCAAACGCAGATTGACCACTTCGATCATTTCGCCCACCGCCGCATGTCCATATCGGCTGTCGTGCAAACTGTTGAAAGCTTGTCGCACCGGTTCCAACGCGTTGATCAGGTCTTGCGGCGCTGACAAGGGCACAGGGATGCTGTGCTCTTGTCCTCGGTAACGCAGGTCGGCGGCAAATGACAGGTCGGCCAACTTGGGGTCCAGCGCATCCTTGTTCAACTGGGCGTGGGCGGCGGCCACCAACTCACCAAACGCCGATTGAACCCATGATGCTTGCAATTGCCCCAGCACACCCATGGTGGTGCGCACAAAGTCATGCCGCCAGGGGGCCAGCAGCATGCCCAAGGCGGAAAAGTTGCCGGGCATCTTGGGGATGATCAAGGTAGGGATATTGATCTCCTTGCACAAGGCTGCCGCGTGTACCGGCCCCGCACCACCAAAGGCGATCATGGCCGCGTCACGCGGGTCCACGCCTTTGCGCACCGACACCGCACGCACGGCCAAGGCCATGGCGGTATCGGCGATGCGCACCACACCGAGTGCCGCCTCGTTGACAGGCAAACCCAAGGGCTCACCGATTTGGCGCGCCATCGCTGCTTGCGCTCCGTCCCGGTCCAGGGCCATGCCGCCACCCAAAAACCGCCGTGGGTTCAAGCGCCCCAAAATCACATTGGCATCGGTCACCGTGGGTTCGACTCCCCCTCTGCCATAACAGACCGGGCCAGGTGCAGCCCCCGCACTTTGGGGCCCCACATGCAAGCCGCCCGCGTTGTCGCGCCAAGCGATGCTGCCGCCACCAGCGCCCACTTCGATGATGGCCACCACCGGCAACTGCATGGGTTGCCCACTGGCATAACCGCCAATGTAGTAACCCTCTTCAATGGCAGGAACGCCATCAACAATCAAGGTGGCTTTGGCCGTGGTGCCACCCATGTCAAAGCCAATGGCTTGGGCATGACCCAACAGGCTGGCCACTTGGCCAGCGGCGATCATGCCCGCCACTGGGCCTGACTCCATCATGGATACCGGCTCTTGGCAGGCATGGGCCAGCGACATGCTGCCCCCGTTGGAGCGCATGATGTGCATCGCCCCTTGGAAACCTTGGCCACGCACATCGGCTTGCAAATGCTGCAAATAGTTTTTCACCCGTGGCCCCACATAGGCATTGAGCACAGTGGTAGAGGTGCGTTCGTACTCTCGAAACTCGCGCAATATTTCATGCGACAAAGTGACAAATAAATTGGGGTAAGCGCGGCGCAGCAAGTCACCCACTGCAACTTCATGGAGCGGGTTGGCATAGGCGTGTAAAAAACACACGGCCAGTGACTCAACGCCTATTTCTTGCAATTGTTTCCCCAAAGCCAACACCTGCGCAGGATCCAACGGCGTCAACACTTCACCGCGCGCGTTCAAACGCTCGCTCAACTCAAAGCGCAACTCGCGTGGCACCAAGGGCTTGGGGCGGCTGAAGTTCAGGTCAAAGGCCTCGGGGCGGTTGCCACGGCCAATTTCATAGACATCACGAAAGCCCTCGGTGGTGAGCAAGGCGGTTCGTGCGCCCTTGCGCTCTAGCACCGTGTTGATGGCGATGGTGGAGCCGTGTAAAAACTCTGCCAAGCTCGCCACATGCGTGTGGCTCAGGGTCAGCGCGGTGGCCACGCCCAAGGCAGGGTTGTCGGGTGTGGTGAGGGTTTTGGCCAACACCAAGTCGCCGTTGCGGTAACCCACCAAGTCGGTGAACGTGCCGCCAATGTCGACGCCAATGATGTCATGTGAAGCAGGTTTGTTCAATTTCATTGTTCCAATTTGATGCCATTGCGCTCAATCAGCGTTTTGAAGCGATTGCTCTCGCTGCGCACAAAGTTGGTCGACTCTTGCGGCCCCAGTGCCAAGGTGGTTTGACCCACTTCGGCGAGCTTGGCCCGGATGACTGGGTCTGCCAGCACCGATCGCACCTCTGCGCTCAAGCGGTTCACAATCTTGGGGTCGGTGCCCTTTGGGGCTGCCAGCACCCACCAGTTACCGAACAACAACTCGGGAAATCCAGCTTCGATGGCCGTGGGCACACCTGGCAAATCGCCAATGCGTTGGTTGCCCATCACCGCCAGCGCTTTGAGCTTGCCCGCCTTGAGCTGGGTGGCCACGGTGGTCACCGTGGGAAAGGCCAACTGCACGTCCCCTGCCAACATGGCCATCACCATGGGTGGCCCGCCGCGGTAAGCAATGTGCATCATGGCGTTGCCATGCAGCTGAGAAAACGACACCCCCGCCAAATGAGTAGGTGAACCTGAACCTGGCGATCCAAAGTTGTATTTGCCGGGGTTGCTGCGCACCATTTGCGCCAACTCTTTCAAGGTGCTCGGCCCATTGGGGCCGACCACCGCGATCAGTGGCGCCTCAGAAATGGTGACCACCGCATCGAGTTGGGTCACCGGATCGAAGTTCAGATTGCCAAACAAATGCTGGTTGACCGCATAGTTGGCGGTGGGCGCGATCAGCAAGGTGTAGCCATCGGGCTTGGCATTGATCACCTCGGACGTCCCGATGTTGCCGGCTGCGCCGGTTTTGTTGTCCACCAAGAAGCGTTGGCCCAGCTTGGCTTCCAAGGCCGGCGCAATGATGCGAAACAACACATCGCCCACGCCACCGGCGGCATACGGCGAGACGATGCGCACCGGCTTGGTTGGCCACTCAGGGGTCTGCGCCCAACTGCACGCACAGGCCAGCGCAATCAAGGCGAGGGCACTGGCCCGTTGAAATATCCGCAGCATGGTGGTGTTGGGCATGGCAATCTCCTTGGGGTTTTGCATTTGAAAGGATTGGACCTGGGTAGTGCTTGTTGCGCCATCCCAGGCGGCCTATGACTCCATAGTAATATGGCTATGACCTCACATACCCCCTGGTTAGCCCACCCCATGCCCCCCTTCACCCTGCGCAGCTTGGAAGTATTTGCCGCCGTGGTGCAAGCCCGTGGCTTTGGCCAAGCCGCCGCCGCGCTGGGCATATCTCAACCCTCAGTGAGCGTGCACATGCGCAACCTGGAGGCCAAACTCGGGCATGCCTTGTTTGTCCGACAACCAGGGCAAACCCCCACCTTGAGTGCAGCCGGGCAATCCCTTTTGGTCTTTGCCCAAGAAACTGTGCAACGGGCCTCGGCCATTCATGCGCAGCTGGGCACCCAGCGCCGGCAATTGCGTTTTGCTGCGCAACGCTTTGTGGCCCAGTCCCTGCTGGGTTCGACCTTTGCCACCCTGTCCAAGACCTTGTCTCAAATAGAGGTGATAGCGCGCACAGGCACCTACGAAGAGGTCACGCACTTGTTTCAAAGCGGTGCCGTTGATTTGGCGTTTTTTCTCACCACTGCCGAGCACCGACCCACTTGGCCTTGCGACCCCATTGGTCGATACCGCTTGGCCTTGATTGCCGCACCCACACACCCCTTGGCCCAGCACAACCAAATCGTCCCTGCCGAGTTGTCTCAACACGCTTTCATCACCCCCTACAAGGGCTCTTTTTTTGCACGCTGCATGGACGAGTTGTTGCAGCAAGCAGGGGTACACACCCCCCACATCGCGGCCCAAGGCGAAGATGCAGGAACGGTGCGCGACATGGTCAAAGCCAATATGGGACTGGCCTTTACCTTGCGCCGCAGTGTGCACAAAGACATCTTGGCCGGCGAATTGGTGGAGCTCGATGTGGACATGCCATCGCTGCACCTCATGCTGTGCGTGGCCCGGCGCGCCGAAGCCACTGGCCCAGAGATTGACCAACTCATCGACCGGGTGCGCCGCGGAGAAAGCCGTACCCGCCACTTGGGTGAACAAGCCTGGACCAAAGCATGAAGCGCGTGACACCTGGCTGGGCCATGCCGTGGGGGTGGGCATGGATGGGCCTTGTATGGTTGGGTTGTGTGCCCTTGGTTTGGGCGCAAAAACCCCACGCCTTCCCAGCCGAACTGA
>CANJUS010000024.1:0-9520 GCA_947477505.1 Comamonadaceae bacterium
CATTTGGACCCTGGACCACGCCGCCCGTTTGTAAACCCAAGCGACCCATGGGCGCTGCCCTGTGGGCCGCCGGGCTTTGGGTGTGCCTGATTGGGCCGACGGCTTGGGCGCAAGGCCAAGCCCCGCAGCTCAGCGCTGCGCCAGGCATGGTTTCGTCACCCTTGGCTGTGCAGATGCCGCCCAGCGGCATCTGCACCAAGCCGCTTTACTTGACCTTTGACACCGGCCACATGGGGGTGGCCGACCTCATTGCTGATGTGTTGCGCCGCCAACAAGTGAAGGTGACTTTTTTTGCCGCCCACGAACCCACTCAGGTGGGCGACGGCAGTTTGGGTGAGCACTGGGCGCGGTGGTGGCGCGAGCGTGCCGCAGAAGGGCACGAGATGGCTTCACACTCCCACGACCATGTGTACTGGCAAGCGGACTTGCCCGAGGGGCGGTTTCGGGTTCGCGCCAGTGCAGGGGCGCAAAAAAACAAATCCCAGGTTTGGAGCAGCGGCCAATATTGCCAAGAGCTGGCGCGCGCAAGCGAGCGGTTGCAAACCATCACCGGGCGCACCCCCTTGCCACTGTTTCGCGCGCCCGGCGGAAAAACCTCCCCAGCGCTGTTGCGCGCTGCCCGCGATTGCGGTTTTGTCCATGTGGGTTGGGCGGCAGCGGGCTTTTTGGGTGACGAGTTGTCCAGCCAAACCCACAGCAACGCACAGTTGTTGCAGCAAGCCCTGGACCGCATCCGCAGCGGCGATATTTTGATGGCGCACTTGGGCATTTGGTCGCGCCAAGACCCGTGGGCACCGGCGGTATTGGAGCCATTGATCGTGGGCCTCAAGCAAAAGGGTTTTTGCTTTGCCAGCTTGCGCGAGCACCCGCAATATGCTGACCACGTGCGCCAAGTTACAGGCACCTTGGCCCCCACCCCCAACGCCCGCGCCAGCGGCAGGCTTTGAGGGGGTGACATGGATGCCTTGATGGACCTTTTTGCTGCTGGCCAGTCGGCATTGTTTGAATCCTTGGTGCAGCCGTTGGCGTTTTCTTTGGGCCTGGGCCATTGGCTGGAGATCGCATTTGAGGGCACGGGTTGGTTGTTGGTGGGCCTGTTGCAGTTGGCGGTGATGCTGCTCATCATCCACCCCTTGGAGCTGTGGCGGCCCGCCGAGCCCATGCGCGACCCCGGCGCGGTGCGCAGCGATGTGGCCTATACCTTGTTCCACCGCTTGGGGGTGTTTCGCTTGTTGTTGTTTTTCACCCTGGACCCGCTGGCCGATGGGCTGTTTGGCAGCTTGCGTGCGGCGGGCTGGAGCGGCATCCACTTGGACGACCTGTGGCCAGGCTGGAGCGACCAGCCCGCGGTGGCCTTTGTGCTTTACCTGGTGCTGTTTGATGCCCTCAACTACGCCATCCATCGGGGTCAGCACCATTGGTCGTGGTGGTGGGCTTTGCACGCGCTGCACCATTCGCAGCGGCAAATGACCATGTGGACCGATCAGCGCAACCATTTGCTCGACGATGTGTTGGTGGCCTTGATTTGGGCCGTGGTGGCCCAAGCGGTGGGCATGCCACCCGAGCAGTTTGTGGCGGTGGTGGCGGTCACCCAATTATTAGAGAATCTTCAACATGCCAATGTGCGCATGTCCTTTGGTGCCTGGGGTGAGCGGTGCTTGATCAGCCCGCGCTTTCACCGCTGGCACCACAGCGTGGGTTGGGGCCATGAAAGTCAAGCTCGCGGCACAGGGGTGAACGATCGCCTGCCCTTGGGTGGGCACAATTTTGGTGTTTTGTTTCCTTGGTGGGACGACTTGTTGGGCACGGCACTGCGCAGAAACGATGACCCGACCACTGGCATCCGCGATCAAATCGAGCAAGGTCGCGACTACGGGCGTGGCGTGTGGGCCCAGCAGTATTTGGGTTTGCAGCGGATGTGGCAAGCCCTGCGCCAACGGCCTTGATCAAACCCCTCGCGCGTGGGCCCGCATCAATGGCGTAGGATGCGCGCCATGACTGCTGCCACACCCCCATCCCCGCATTCTTTGGACAAGCTCAAAGGCTTTGGCCTGATCATTGTTGGCGACGAAATTTTGTCGGGCAAACGCGCCGACAAACACCTGAGCAAGGTGATCGAGTTGCTGTCGGCCCGAGGCCTGAGCTTGGAGATGGCCGAATATGTGGGCGACGACCCCGCTCGCATCACCGATGGCCTGCGCCGCGCCTTTGACAGCGGCATGGTGGTGTTTTCATGCGGCGGCATTGGCGCCACGCCTGACGACCACACCCGCCAGTGCGCGGGCCAGGCCTTGGGCTTGCCGCTGGCCTTGCAGCCGCAGGCACGTGACTTTATTTTGGAGCGCATCCGTGACCAAGCCGCCGAACAAGGCGTGGCCTATGAGCCCGAGCGGCCAGAGCATTTGCATCGGCTCAACATGGCCATGTTCCCGCAAGGCGCGGACATCATCCCCAACCCCTACAACAAGATTGCTGGATTCACTTGCCATGGTCCGCGCAGCCCAGTGCACTTTGTGCCGGGGTTCCCCGTGATGGCCTGGCCCATGATCGAATGGGTGCTCGACACCAGTTACGCACCGTGGTTTCACGCCGCTGAAAAAGTGGAAAAGTCCATCGTCATTTACGGCGGCATGGAGGCCACCCTCACGCCGCTGATGCAATCGATCGAGGCGCGCTTTGAGGGTGCCAAGGTGTTCAGCCTGCCCAGCGTCGATCACCCCGAGCATGGCCGCCATGTGGAGTTGGGGGTCAAAGGCTTGGTGGCCGTGGTCGATCAGGCATATCCCGCCATGCTGGAGGGCTTGAAAGCCTTTGATTTTCAGTTTGGCCCCGAAATGGTGCGGAAATAGAAATAGCACCATTTAAGTGCATTTATAATGGCACCAAAAAGGTGTGATCGTGGGATGGGGCGGCATCAATGCCTGTGAAAAATCAAGCAACCGTCCGCTAAGTCAACAAAGTCCGGGCAAAATCACCGATTCTGCTTTGAAGCCGATGGTGCTGTTGTGGCACAGTTTCTGCATAAGGCTTTGTAACTATTTTTCAACCCCCCTAACTGACAGGAGAAATTGATGGCCAAGACCGTCGCTGATGTGTTCAAGATGGTGAAAGAACACGACGTTAAGTTCGTGGATTTTCGTTTTACCGATACCCGTGGCAAAGAACAGCACGTGAGCGTGCCCATTTCCCACTTTGACGAAGGCAAGTTCACCGACGGGCATGCGTTTGACGGTTCATCCATCGCCGGTTGGAAGGGCATTGAAGCTTCGGACATGTTGCTCATGCCCGATGCCAATACCGCCAACATCGATCCCTTCTTTGAAGAGACCACCCTGATTTTGTCGTGCGACGTGCTCGAACCCGGCGACGGCAAGGCCTATGACCGCGACCCGCGCTCGATTGCCAAGCGCGCCGAGGCTTACTTGAAGGCCTCTGGTTTGGGCGACACCGCTTACTTTGGACCTGAGCCCGAATTTTTCATCTTCGATGATGTGCGTTGGGGTGCAGACATGTCTGGCTCGTTCGTTCACGTTGACGAATACGAAGCCCCTTGGAACACGGGCAAAAAAATGGACGGCGGCAACCGCGGTCACCGTCCCACGGTCAAGGGTGGCTATTTCCCTGTGCCGCCTGTGGACAGCACGCAAGACCTGCGCGCCGAAATATCCTTGGTGCTTGAGTCGTTGGGCATCCCCGTCGAGGTGTTCCACCACGAAGTGGCTGGCGCCGGTCAAAACGAAATCGGTACCAAATTCAGCACCTTGGTGGAGCGTGCCGATTGGACCCAAACCCTGAAATACGTGGTGTGGAACGTGGCCAACTCTTACGGCAAAACCGCCACGTTCATGCCCAAACCCCTGGTGGGCGACAACGGCTCGGGCATGCACGTGCACCAGTCGGTGTGGAAAGACGGTAAAAACCTGTTCGCTGGCAAGGGCTACGCGGGTCTGTCGGACTTTGCGCTGTACTACATTGGCGGCATCATCAAGCACGCCCGTGCATTGAACGCCATCACCAACCCCACCACCAACAGCTACAAGCGTTTGGTGCCCGGCTTTGAAGCCCCGGTGAAGTTGGCTTACTCCAGCCGCAACCGTTCTGCCTCGATCCGCATCCCCCATGTGGCGTCTGACAAAGGTCGCCGCATCGAGGCGCGTTTCCCCGACCCCATGGCCAACCCCTACCTGTGCTTCAGCGCCTTGCTGATGGCTGGTTTGGACGGCGTGGAAAACAAAATCCACCCCGGCGAAGCCGCCACCAAAGACCTGTACCACCTGCCACCCGAGGAGGACGCATTGGTCCCCACCGTGTGCCACAGCTTGGACCAGGCGCTGGAGTATTTGGACAAGGACCGTGCTTTCTTGACCAAGGGCGGCGTGTTCACCGACAGCATGATTGATGCATACATTGAACTCAAGATGCAAGAGGTCACGCGTTTCCGCATGACCACCCATCCGATCGAGTTCGATATGTATTACTCTCTCTGATCCAGGGCAGCGCTCACGAACAAGGGACGGCGCTGCCGTCCCTTGTTTTTTATACCCTCAAATGACCCACCGTTTGCCACTGTTATCCAAGCCAGACTGCCTCAGCCAATGGCTGCACAGGCTCGTGCTGGTCTGTGGCCTGAACATGTGTGGCGCTGTGTGGGGGCAAGACCAGGTCGAGATTTACCGCTGTGGCAACGCCTATACCAATCAACCCGAAGCGCTCACCGATTGCGCGCGCATCGGGCCGGCACCTGTGACGGTGATCGAAGGCACCCGGGTGCACACCGCGCCCACCACTACCTCGCCGGCCAAGGCAGCGGGCAACCCACGGGCCGCACCGCTGGCAGATGCCAGTCCCAACGAAAAGGTCGACGCCCAGGCCCAAAAAGAGCGCGACCAACAAGCGCGCCAAATTTTGGAGGCCGAACTGACCAAAGCCATGGCCAGCCAAGCTGAAATGGCACGCCTGTGGAACAACGGCGAACCGATCAAACAAGGGGACGAATTTAAAAATCAGGCCAAGTACCAGCAACGCATCACTGAGTTGCGCATGGGGTTGTTGCGCGCCGAGTCCGATATCGCCGGCTTGCGCCGAGAACTCGCTCGCTTGAGCACCGTGGTGGCCAAACCATGAACCTTGCCAAACCTGAACTTTCTCCTTTGGCCTTGCGCTACCAAGCGTTTGACATGCTGGCCACCTTGGTCGCTGTGGTCGACACACAAGCCCGGGTGTGTTTTGCCAACACCGCTTTGGAGGACATGCTGGGCGTGTCGCGCCGCGCCTTGCAAGGTGCGAGTTTGCTCGACTACCTGAGCGAGGCCGAAACCTTGACACAGGCACTGGCAGATGCCGATAAATACCGCTTTTCAGCCTTGCGCTATGACGCCCGGTTGCTGCGCGCCAACCAAGAGACCACCCCTGTGCACGTGATCGTGGCACCCGGGGAGCAAGCCGACGAGGTGCTGATCGAATTGCTGCCCCAAGAGCAGCAGGCACGACAAGACCGCGAGGACCGCATGGTCAGCCAGGCCCAGGCCAACAAAGAGTTGATCCGCAACCTGGCCCATGAAATCAAAAACCCGTTGGGGGGCATCCGCGGTGCAGCCCAGTTGCTGGAAATGGAGATAGAGTCGCGCGAACTGACCGAATACACCCAGGTCATCGTGCGCGAGGCCGACCGTTTGCAAACCCTGGTCGACCGCTTGCTGGCACCGCACCGCAGGCCGCATGTGGTCAGCGATGTGAACATCCACGAGGTGTGTGAGCGTGTGCGCTCGCTGATCTTGGCCGAGTTTCCGCGCGGCTTGCGGGTGCAACGCGACTACGACACCTCTTTGCCCGAGTTCCGTGGGGATTTTGAGCAACTGATCCAAGCCGTTCTCAACATTGCCCACAACGCCGCGCTGGCTTTGAGCGAGCGCATCCAGCAAGGTGACGCCTTGATCACCTTGCGCACGCGGGTGGCCCGCCAAACCACGGTGAGCAAACAGCGCTTCCGGTTGGCATTGGAATTGCATGTCATAGATAACGGGCCAGGGGTCCCTGAGAATTTGAAAGACAGGTTGTTTTCACCTTTGGTGTCTGGCCGCGACGGGGGTTCGGGTTTGGGCTTGAATTTGGCCCAGACTTTTGTCCAGCAGCACCAAGGTTTGATCGAGTGCGACAGCGTGCCCGGTTTGACCGATTTCAAAATCGTGATCCCTTTGCCCTGAGCAGATGTGTAAGAAGTGTCAATACACTGAATGACCTGAGGTGGCGAGCTGATATGAAATCGATTTGGATCGTGGACGATGACCAGTCCATCCGCTTTGTCTTGGAGCGTGCCTTGTTGCGAGAGGACATGCCCACCCGCAGTTTTTCCAGTCCGCGCGAGGTGTTGCAAGCCCTTGAAACGGCTGATGCCGAGCAGCAGCCTCAGGTCTTGGTCAGCGACATCCGCATGCCTGGTGGCTCAGGCCTGGACTTGCTGGCACGCATCAAGACATTGATGCCGGGCTTGCCCGTCATCATCATGACCGCTTACTCGGACCTTGACAGCGCTGTTTCTGCCTTTCAAGGTGGCGCATTTGAATACCTGCCCAAGCCCTTTGACCTGCCCAAGGCCGTGGAGTTGATTCGCCGCGCGGTCGAGGAAAGCCAGCACGAACAAGTCGGGACGATTGGGGCCATGGCAGCACCTGAAATGCTGGGCCAGGCACCGGCCATGCAAGATGTGTTTCGGGCCATTGGGCGCTTGAGCCAAAGCCATGTGACGGTGATGATCACGGGTGAGTCGGGCACCGGCAAAGAATTGGTGGCGCAGGCCTTGCACCGCCATTCGCCCAGGGCCCAGGGTCCGTTTGTGGCCATCAACACTGCAGCCATCCCGAAAGATTTGCTCGAGAGCGAATTGTTTGGCCACGAGCGCGGTGCCTTCACCGGTGCGCAAAACATGCGCCGGGGCCGCTTTGAACAGGCCGAAGGCGGCACGCTGTTTTTGGACGAGATCGGTGACATGCCGTTCGACTTGCAAACGCGCTTGTTGCGGGTGCTCAGCGATGGCAGCTTTTACCGAGTGGGTGGGCACAGTGCCATCAAGGCCAATGTGCGCGTCATCGCGGCCACCCACCAAGACCTGGAGTTGCGCGTCAAAGATGGCGCGTTTCGCGAAGATTTGTTCCACCGTCTCAACGTGATTCGGTTGCGCTTGCCCGCTTTGCGCGAACGTTTGGAAGACATCCCTGTGCTGACGCGGCACTTCTTGCAACAAAGCGCCCAGCAATTGGGGGTGGAACCCAAGCGCATTTCTGACGCGGCCCAGGCCAGTTTGTTGGCATTTCAATTTCTGGGCAATGTGCGGCAATTGGAAAACATCTGCCACTGGTTGACCGTCATGGCCCCAGCCCAGGTGATAGAACCCAAAGACCTGCCCCCCGAAGTGGTGCACAGCCAGACCCAAGTTGGCGCATCGGCACCGCCGCGGGGGATGGTGGGTGGCTTGGTGGCCAGCACCGAAGCTTTGCATGCGCAGGGCGCAGACCACTCCGCAGGGGATGCCGTCCCTGCCGCCATCATGAATGGCCATGGCCAGGCCGCCACCAGCGCCGGTTCCGCCATCGGCATGCCCGTGCCCACCCGCGCCGGTGTGCTCAACTTGCCTGGCGCCGATTGGGAGTTGGGCTTGGAGGCCGAGGCCATGGATTTGCTGCTGTCTGGGCGCACCGACGTGTGGGACGCGTTGACCCGACGCTTTGAGTCCAAGTTGATTTTGGCGGCGCTGGCCAATACGCGTGGCAGGCGCATTGAAGCGGCCGTCAAATTGGGCATTGGCCGCAACACCATCACCCGCAAAATCCAGGAACTGGGTCTGGACCACTGACCCTCTGACCTGCTGCGCCTCAGGCGTTGGGCAGTTTGATGTCCACCACCACTGGGGTGTGGTCGCTGGGGCGTTCGTTTTTGCGCGGGGCCTTGTCGATGGTGCAAGACTGGACCAAGCCGCTCAAGGCTTGAGAGACCAAGATGTGGTCTATGCGCAAACCCCGGTTGCGCCGAAAGGCAAACTCGCGGTAATCCCACCAAGAGTAGCTTTTCTCAGCTTGGTCAAACAATCTAAAAGCATCCACCAACCCCAAGTCCAATAAGGCTTTGAAGTGGGCGCGTTCGGCATCGGTGCAGTGGATGGTGCCAGCCAATGCCACCGGGTCCCATACGTCGCGGTCGTCCCAGGTGATGTTGTAGTCGCCCATCAGCACCAATTGGTGGTGGAACTGCAAGCTGTGCTGCACATAGCCGTGCAAGGCTTCGAGCCAGCGCATTTTGTAAACAAACTTATCGCTGTCGGGGGCTTGCCCGTTGGGGAAATAGGCGCCAATCACGCGCACCCCTTGCACCGTGGCGCTGATCACCCGTGCCATGTCGTCGGCAAAACCAGGGATGTTGTGCACCACGTCATGCAAGGGGTGACGGCTGATCAGGGCCACACCGTTGTATGTTTTTTGTCCAAAGTAGGCGACTTGGTGCCCACTGCCTTCGATTTCGTTACGGGGAAATTTGTCGTCGGTCAGCTTGGTCTCTTGTAGCGCGAGCACATCCATGGGCCCCGAGTCGGCTTGCGCTTGTAACCAATCGAGCACCTGGGGCAGGCGCACATTCAAAGAGTTGACATTCCAGGTGGCAAGTTTCATGGCGGGATCTGTGGGTGGGTCAACTTGCGCATCATAGATAAAGATGGGGCATCAAGGGCCGATCTATAGGCCATCGTTTAATATGTCACAAATTGTTTTTAATTATTTCAATTATGGAAGCCAACCCCTACCTCATTGACCGGCTTTTGGCGGTTCAGGACCAGACCTTGGACGCTTATGCCTTGCTCAACCCCAGCGCACCTGACCGCGAGAAAGCGCTGGCTGAATTGGTGGTGTCGCAATTCTTGCGGCCATTGTTCTCAGCCCATCGCCGCTACACCACCGGACGCATCACCGATGCGAAAGGGGTTTTGACCGAGCAACTCGACGTCATTGTGGAGCATGGATTCATGCCCAGTTTCCCATTGCCTGACGGCCACAGCCGCCTGGTCTTGGCAGAGGCCGTGGCCTTGGTCATCGAAGTGGTGGACCACATTGGGCGAGACGACACGCTGCTTCGGCAAAAAGCCTCGCACATCAAACAGTTGAGCCGTGACATCAAACCCACCATCAAATACAAAAGCGCCCCATCCGAGCACGTCCCTTTGTTGGTGGTGGCCTTCAATGGGCCGACAGAAATTGAAGACCTGTCGCGCTGGTGGATGGCCATGCCACAGGCCGAGCGGCCCGATGCTGTGTGCGTGTTGTCGTCGGGATGCTTTTTGGGCCTTGGTTTGGAGGCCGATGGTGCTTTGGGTTTGTACTCGGTCTGCGTGAGTCTCAACCACATGTTGACGTTGCTTAATTTTGCCGCCCCCGACCTGGCCACCTACGCAGGGGAGTGATCTGTCCGGCAGGCCTCAACTTTGTTGCCTTGGTGTCGATACATTGGGTACGATGCCTGGCTCGATGGGCTGTGTTCC
>CANJUS010000025.1:0-9334 GCA_947477505.1 Comamonadaceae bacterium
CTGCTGCGCACCTGCAGGCGGCGCACCATCTTCTGGCAGCTCTGGTGGCGCGCCCAAAACCGGTACCACCAGCACCGGCAGCGGCGCACCCAAGTAAAGACTGACGGTTTTTACCAAGCCCGCTCTGGCACTTGTGCCTTGGCGGGCTTTTTTGTGCCTGAATAAACCAAGTCCAAAAATCAGAAAAATACCCATGTCCTTGGCGGTCATGAACCCGGCGTATTGGGGTGCGATGAACATGTCTTGCAGTTCACGGCTCACATGCATGAGGAAGCTAAACGATAGAAACAGGGCGTTGCGCGAGTGCATGGCCCACAAGGTCAGCAGCATGTTCACATTGCGCCCAGCCAATGTGCTCATCACATGCCGATTGGCTGGGGGAGTCCATGCCAATTGCGCCAAAGGCCAAAGACAGGCCTAAGTAGGCGTTGGTTTATTGCGCCACAAAACTCCCACTCTTGCCCCCGTGCTTTTCCATCAACTTCACATCGTTGATGGTCATGCCCCGGTCCACGGCTTTGCACATGTCGTAAATGGTCAGTAGCGCCACTTGCACAGCGGTGAGGGCTTCCCTTTCCACGCCGGTGGGGCCCATGGTCTCGGCGCTGGCTTTGCACAGCACGCTGTGGTGCTCGGGCTCGAGCTCAAAGCTGACGGTCACGCGGGTGAGGGCCAAGGGGTGGCACAAAGGGATGAGATCGCTGGTTTTTTTGGCCGCCATGATGCCGGCCAAGCGGGCCACGCCCAGCACATCGCCTTTTTTGGCGTTGCCGTGGGCAATCAGATCCAGCGTGCGCGATTGCATTTGGATGCGGCCCTGGGCCACAGCCACGCGATGGGTGTGGGCTTTTTGGGCCACGTCCACCATGTGGGCTTGGCCATGGGCATCAAAGTGGGTGAGTTCAGACATGGTGTGGTTGCCAAGGGTTTGCAAAGGGGAAGATAAGGCAGAGCGCGCGGGTTAACATGGCCATCATAAGGTCATGAACAGCCCCCTATCTCTTGCCCGTTGGATGCGCCGCAGTTGGCGTGCGCCGCGCGTGGCCGTGCTGTGCGCGGGCTTGTTGGCCTTGCCCCTGCCGTTGACCCAAGCCCAGGGCGTGGGCCCGGCGCGCTTGCCCAGTTTGGGCGACGCGGGCGATATTTCTTTGGTGTCCGAGCGGCGCATTGGCGACAGCATCATGCGCGAGATTTACAAGGACCCCGATTACCTGGACGACCCCTTGCTGGGCGAACAGGTGCAGCAAATTTGGCTGCGTTTGATGGCGGCAGCGCGCGAGCGTGGTGAATTGTCGGCCGAGTTGCAGCAGCGCTTTGCCTGGGAAGTCAGCCTGATCCGCGACCCCAGTGTCAACGCTTTTGCCTTGCCTGGGGGTTACCTGGGCGTGCACTTGGGTTTGATCGCCACCGTGGCCAACCGCAACGAATTGGCCTCCGTGCTGGCGCATGAACTCACCCATGTGACGCAGCGCCATATTTCACGCTTGATGTCGCGCCAAAGCCAGCAGTCACCCCTGCTGATGGGGGCGATGTTGCTGGCCATCATGGCCGCCAGCAAAAGTCCCACCGCAGGCACGGCCATGATCTCAGGCGGACAAGCCTTGGCCATTCAAACGCAGTTGAATTTTTCGCGCGATATGGAGCGTGAAGCAGACCGGGTCGGTTTTGGTGTCATGGCCGACGCGGGCTTTGACACCCAGGGGTTTGTGGGCATGTTCGAAAAACTGCAAATCGCAGCGCGCTTGAACGACCGTGGCAACTACCCCTATTTGCGCAGCCACCCGCTGACCACCGAGCGCATTGCCGACATGCAGTTGCGCCAACCCGCCATGGCCCAACCCAAAGCCGCCGTGGCCGATTGGGATGACGTGCTGACTGCGGCGCGCGCGCGTGCCTTGGTACAAACCGGCATCGACGGCATGCGCCGCTTGTCTGAGACCGCGCAAGACCCTGATTTGTCCAGCTACCCGCCCATGCGGCAAGCCGCGGTGTTGTATGCGGCGGTGCTGTCGGATGTGCGTTTGAAGCAAATGGCTGCGGCCACGCAAAAACTCGATCGCCTCGGGCCTTTGTTGTCCCAGGCCGCGCCAGGTTGGTGGCGCGGTTTGCAAGCCGAGGTGGCGTTGCAAGTGGGTCAGCCGCAACGTGCGGTGGATTTGCTGCAAGCCTTGAGCGCACGACCCAACCGCGCTGAAGTCATGTGGTTGGCCCAAGCGCGGTTGGCGCTGGGCCAAGCCAACCACTGCGCCACAGCAGGCCAAGAGCTGGAAGCTTGGATGCTGGAGCGCCCGCGCGACATCATGGCCTCGTCGCTGTTGGCGCAGGCCTTGCAATGCCAGGGCAAAACCTTGCGCGCCATCCGTGTGCAATCGCAGACGCGCTGGCTGCAACACGATTTGGTCGGTGCGCAAGACCGCTTGCGCGCCGCACAAGCCTTGGTGCAACAAAAAACGCGGGACGGGCAAATGGAGCGGGCCGACCACATCGAGGCGTCGATCATCGACGCCAATTTGCGCGAACTCGACTCACTGCGGCGGGAACAACTGCTTCAGCGCTGAGTCGATCAGCATGCCCAGGGCAGAGTAAATCAGCGAGCCCACCAAGGCGTCGCCAAAGCTGTCAACGCGAAAATCGGTCAGCATGTGGGCCGCCACCCAAAACAAAAACGCGTTGATGATGAACACAAACAGCCCCAAGCTGAGCAATGTGACAGGCAGGGTCAACAACACCAACACGGGGCGCAGCAGCAAGTTGAGCAAGCCAATCACCAGCGCCGCTGACATGGCCACGGCAAAGTGCGCCACCTCGATGCCGGGGTGAAGTTCGGACAGCGCCATCAGCGCCGTGGCGCTGAGCAGCCATTTGAGCAGCAGCTTCACGCGCCAACCCGGTGTGGCGCCGTGGACCTGGCGGGACGACGGCAGCGCATGGGCGATGCTCTATCATCTGCCCCCCCATGGCGTCCATTCACATCACCGACATCGAAGCCGCGATCAATTATTGGCGCGCACGCAAGCCCTCGCCCGACGGCATCACCTTGGCCAGCGAAACACGCGCCTTGGCCGAGGTCTATGCGCTGATGGTTTACCACCACGAAGACGAGGCGGCTGAAAAAGGCTTTCCACCCAAAGCCATGGCGGCTTGGCGCACTTGGTACGACACCACGCCAGACACGCCGTGCATCGCCATATGCTCGACCAGCCAAGGCGACGCCTGGTGCAAAGGTTGCGGGCGCAGCTTTGACGAGGTGCAACTGTGGACCGAGATGAGCCCAGGCGCCAAACGCGCCACGTGGCGACGCATCACCTTGAGCGCAGATGCGTGGCGCTTCAACCGCTATGCCGAGCGCGCAACCGAAATGGGTGCAGACCAAGCCGCTGCGGCTTCGCCGATGGAGCCCAAGCCAGCGCCTTGAGTTGCGCGAGCCGGGCATCAAAGCCAACGCTCGCATTCCACGTCCACGGTGCCACGGGTGCTGCCCAACATCAGCACACCTTCTTGCAAAGTCGCTTGCAAATTCATGCTGCGCTCGGCCAAGGCCGCCAATGCCAAAGCCGTGGCCGAAGGAATGCGCCAGACCTGTAAATTGCGCGGCTTGATCAAGGCATTTTTGATGCCGCGCCACCACACATCGGCGGCATGGTGAAAGGCGTAAACGCACACCACATCGGCCACACCGCAGGCCTTGAGCAAGGGCTTGTCTTGTGGTTGACCGACTTCGATCCACCAACGCGTGCGGCCAGTGAAGTCGCGCAGCACCACATCGGGTTCGTTGGGGTCGCTCAAGCCAGCGCCAAACTGCAAATGGCCGTCGCCTTGGCAGGTGTCTTGCAGTTGGTGCGCGTTCAAGGCCAGTGCAACCAAGCGCACCATCATGCGCTCGTCGGTTTCGCTGGGGTGGCGCGCCAGGGTGAGGGTGTGATCGGCGTAGTAGGCGTGATCGATATCGGCGATTTGCAATTGCGCCTTGAAGATTGTGGACTTGATCGCCATGTCAGGCCTGGCGCTGGGCCAGGCCAACGGCCATGCCCACGTAGGTGGCAGGCGTGAGGGCCAGCAAGCGTGCTTTGGCGTCGGCTGGAATGGCCAGCTTTTCGATCAAGGCATGCAGGTCTTGGGCGCGCACCTGCTTGCCCCGCGTGACCTCTTTGAGTTGTTCATAAGCACCGGCCACCCCGTAGCGGCGCATCACCGTTTGGATTGGCTCTGCCAACACCTCCCAGGCGTTGTCCAAGTCGGCTTGCAAGGCCTCGGCGTTGAGTTCGAGTTTGTCCAAGCCCACGCTGAGTGACTGATAGGCCAGCACCGCATGGCCCAAGGCCACGCCCATGTTGCGCAACACGGTGCTGTCGCTCAAATCGCGTTGCCAACGGCTGATGGGCAGCTTCTCGCTCATGTGGCGCAGCAGCGCATTGGCCAGCCCCAAGTTGCCCTCGGCGTTTTCGAAATCAATCGGATTGACTTTGTGCGGCATGGTCGAGGAGCCAATCTCACCGGCTTTGAGCCGCTGCTTGAAGTAACCCAGCGACACATAGCCCCAGACATCGCGCGCCAGGTCAATCAAGATGGTGTTGGCCCGCGCCACCGCGTCAAACAACTCGGCCATGTGGTCGTGCGGTTCAATTTGCGTGCTGTAGGCCTGAAAGTGCAAGCCCAAACCAAACGGCTTTGCGGCTTCGGGGTGATCGGGGGTTTCCACCACGCGGCGGGCAAAGGCCTCCCAGTCCAATTCAGGCCAAGCGCTCAAGTGGGCGTTGTAGTTGCCCACTGCGCCGTTCATTTTGGCCATCAGCTGCACAGCGGCCACCGCGTCGTGGGCATGCTGCAAACGCGCCGCCACGTTGGCAAACTCTTTGCCCACGGTGGTCGGGGTGGCGGTTTGGCCATGGGTGCGGCTGAGCATGGGCACGCTGGCGTGCGTGCCCGCCATGGCGCGCAACTGCGCGAGCACGCGCTGCAACGCCGGCAGCAGCACTTGGCTGCGCGCCGCTTGCAATTGCAAGGCGTGGCTGGTGTTGTTGATGTCTTCGCTGGTGCAGGCAAAGTGGATGAACTCCACCACCTTGGTCAGCTCAGTGCGCACCGGGGCTGGCAAGGCGGGGCTTTGGCATTGGGCCTTGATCCAATACTCCACCGCTTTCACATCGTGATTGGTGGTTTTCTCGATCTCTTTGATGGCGGCAGCCTCGTCCGTGCCAAAGCCACTGACCAAACTGCGCAAGTGAGCCCGAGCGGCCACACTCAAAGGGGGGAACTCCGCCCAGCCCGCCTCACTGAGCGCCACCAACCAAGCCACCTCGACTTGCACACGCCGGTGCATATAGCCTTGCTCACTCATCAATGCGCGCAATGACGTGAGTTTGTTGGCATAGCGACCGTCCAGCGGTGACAAAGCGGTGATGGCAGAGTGGTTCATCGGGTGATTTTAGGGCCTGCACTGTTGTCAACAGGGGAATGCCGCATCGGAAACGGTTATCACGCCCGATAGAATGAGGGCCACATCGTTTTGACCGCTCAGCATGAAACTCATTGGTGCCATCACCAGCCCTTACGTTCGCAAAGTGCGCATCGTGATGGCCGAAAAAAAGCTCGACTACCAATTTGTATCAGAGGACGTTTGGTCGCCACACACCACCATCAGCTTGTCCAACCCTTTGGGCAAAGTCCCTTGCCTGGTGATGGAAGGCGGCGAGGCCTTGTTCGATTCGCGCGTGATCGTCGAGTATTTGGACACCTTGTCGCCCGTGGGCAAACTCATCCCTGCCACCGGGCGAGAGCGCGCCGAAGTCAAAACCTGGGAAGCCTTGGCCGATGGCTTGCTGGATGCAGCCATCTTGGCGCGGTTAGAAAATACCTGGCCTGGGCGTGAAGCTGGCCAGCGCAGCCCGGCTTGGGTGGCGCGACAAATGGAAAAAATCCAGCTCGCTTTGAGCGCCATGGCGCGCGGCTTGGGCGAACGCAGCCACTGCGCAGGCACGCACTTTAGCTTGGCCGATATTGCGGTCGGTTGTGCGCTGGGGTATTTGGACTTTCGTTTTCCCCACATCGACTGGCGCGGCGACCTCCCCGCGTTGGACAAACTGCACGAGCGCTTGAGCCAGCGCAGCAGTTTCAGCGAGAGTGCGCCGCCAGCGGCTTGACCGGCGCATTCACCCTGCGTTTGAGCCAGCGCATCAGGCCGCCCAGCAAGGGCAGCTTTTCATACAGCTCTTCGGCCACGTCCCAATAGTCGCGGTGCACCACGATGCGCCAGCGCCCATCGCTGCCGGGCGCAAGCACCAGGTGAGAGGCTCCGCGCACGGTGACCTCACTGCTTTGGCCGCGCATGCCAAACACAAAGTCCCAGGTTAAAAAACATTGCCGGCCTTGCACCACGCGCGTGTTCATCACAAAACGCGGCCGGCTCAAGCTGTCGTACATGTGCTGAAAAATGACCCGAATGGCGGCCACACCTTGCACCTCGTTGAACGGGTCTTTGAAGGCGGCGTCCAAGCTGTAGACGTGGTCAAGCCGATCCAAGTGCGCAGGCGTCATGTCGGTGAAAAATCGCTCAATCTCTGCGATGTGTTCTTCGGGGACGGCGTCGTGGGCGGTGGTGAGGGGGTTGTTCATGGTCGTGTGCGAGTCAAGCGGGCCACCAGTGGGAAGTACCACGCGCAGGGCAAGATTTGCAGCAGCTTCATCCAACGCGTGAAGCGTTTGGGGAAATGGATTTCAAACAAGCCGCGTTGCCAGCCTTGCAGCATGCATTGCGCGGCATCGGCCGGTTGCATCAGCGCGGGCATGTGAAAGTCGTTTTGCGCGGTCAACGGGGTTTGCACAAAGCCTGGGCAGACCACGCTCACCCCCAGGCCACGCGGGTGCAGGTCAAAGTACAAGGCCTCGGCCAAATGCGAGAGCGCCGCTTTGGTCGGCCCATAGGCCAGGCTTTTGGGCAAGCCCCTGTAACCGGCCACGCTGGAGACCAAACTCACATGGCCATGGCCTTGGGCCAGCAAGCGCGGGAGCAGCACATCAAGCACGCGCAACGCGCCGGTGTAGTTCACGTCTTGGTGGCGCAGCATGTCGGCCAAGTCAAAGTGGGCCGCGTCATGGGCGCGGTAGTGGCCCGCGCAATACACCACCCAGTCCAGGCCCTGCGTGGCCCACGCCGCGGCACTGGCTTGGGTCACACTGTTGGCATCGGTCACATCCATTGCCAGCGCGCGCGCGCCAGGGTGTTGCGCCACAAACGCATCCAAGGCCGCGGATTGGCGCGCCGACACGCACACCTGGGCCCCGGCCGCGTGCAGGGCCTGGGCGCAGGCCAAACCAATGCCACTGGAGGCGCCGATCAACCACACGCGTTGCCCGCGCCAAGTTTGCAGCTTGGGGTTCAATGCCATGCCCAACCCCGTTGGCTGCGCAGACGAGGCATAGACATGGCTGGTGCAAGCCTCATGGCGTGGCCCGCTTGGTGAACGACAGGGTCACTTCGCCCAGGTGAAAGCCCCATTTGCTCATGCGCGCTTTGTTGAGCATGACGCGCTCGTCCATCAGGTACATCCAATCATCGAACTGCACCTCCCACACCCGACCATCCACGGGCAAGGCCAGGGTATAGCCCCATTGAAAGGCGTTGCCCCGCGTTTGGCCTTGGGCAGTGCCCACCACATCACCGGCTTGTCCGCTGTAGCGGCCTTGCCCCAGGTGACGCAAGCGCCAAATGCGTTGCTCACGCGTGCCGTCGCTGTAGGTGAACTGCTCGTCGAGCACGCCTTCCTCACCGCTCCAGCGGCAATCCATCAGCACCGTGAAGCGCTTGACCACTTTGCCACTGCGGTCGGTGAAGATGCCCCAGGCGTCGACCGTGCCATTGAAATACTGGCGCAAATCGAGCACGGGCAACTCTTGCGCCAGGTCGTCGATGCGCGGGCCTGCGCAGCCGGTCAAGCCCCACATAGCGCTGGCCGATGCTGCCATCCATAAAGTGCGACGTTTCATGGGACGTTCTCCAAAGGGGTTGGGGTGGACCAGGTGTGCCGCTGCTGCCACAAGGCCAAGGCAGCGGCGACTTTGAGCAGGCAAGGAATTAGGCCATAAGCGCAACTGAGTGCCCACAGGCCCGCTGCATCACTGTGGCCCGGCGCATAGCCCCACCACTGCAAAGCGGGCAGGGCCAGGCCTGCGGCCAAAGCCAAGTTGAGCTTGGTGGCCACTTGCCACCAGCCCCAGTAAAGCCCTTGGTGCGATTGGTCTTGCCCCAACCGCTGCACCACGCCCGCGAGCAAGGCGCCGGGGGCGATCAAGTCGGCGCCCAAGCTCAGGCCCGAGAGCGCACACACCACCGCAAAAGCCCGTGTGTCTCCAGCGCCCAAAGCCAGCGTCCACATGAACACCGCTGTGGCCAGCACCATGCCCATCAGCCAACACCGCACCAAGCCCCAGCGGCGCACCGCGGCCAACCAAGCGGGCATGGACAGTGCGGCCGCACAAAAATAAATGGCCAAAAAAACCGCCTCTTGGCCGGGCGCGGCTTGCAGGCGGTCTTGCACAAAAAACAGCACCAAGGTGGCCGGGATGGCGCTGGCGATGCCGTTGAGCACAAACACCATCAGCAGCGCACGAAACACGGGCTGGCGCAGCGGTGCGGCCATGCCCTGTGTGGGTTCGTTCGCGCCCGCACCGCTGGCGGTGTCGTGGCAGGGCACAGCAGGCAGCGCGGGCTTGCCAAACTTGGGTGCGGGTGCGTGGTGCCATGCCCACAAGGCCAAAACCAGGCTGAGGGCAAATGCCAGCACCATGGCGCCCACGCCCCAAAGGGCGCTCAAGGCACTGGCACTGATCACGCCCAGCAAGCCCAGGCCTTCGCGCCACCCCACCAGTCGACTGCGTTGGGCTTCGTTGCCGCCCAAGCGCGCGCCCCAAGACTGGTGGGCCAAGCCCAATAGGCTCAATCCCAGGCAGCACGCCACCAAGGCGAAGCCGGCCACGCCCATCAAGCCCATGGCCGGAGCGGGGGTGGGCAGCCACCAGTGGGGGAAAAACAGCGCAACCAAGCCCAGCACCAACAGCAGTGCACAAGCGCGCGAGCCGGCCAGCACCACGCGGGCAGATTGGGCAAACCAACCGTCGGTGCGCCGGCCCAGCCAAGGGTCGATGAGGGCGTCGCCCAAGCGGGCCGTCAGCAACAAAGCCCCGATCCAGGCCAAAGGAAGTTGGTAGGTGTTGGCATAGTGGTGGGGCAGTACCACGTACAAGGGCAGGGCCACAAAGGCCAGTGGAAAACCCATCGCACCCAGGCGCGCCAAGTCAGCGCCACCCAGGGGCCAGGCTTGGCCGCTCATGGTTGGGC